>JAQTVU010000152.1 GCA_028706695.1 Mycobacterium sp. | reverse complement strand
ACACGCTTTCGAGGCGTGCTCCTTAGGCCGCTCGGACACGCCACCGCCGAGCAGCTTACCGAATCGGGCACGGCCTACCCCAATCGCTGGCGGGCGAAGAATTCCTCCAGCGGCGCGGCGCACTCCGCGGCAAGCACGCCGCCACGTACTTCCGGGCGGTGGTTGAGCCGGCGGTCCCGAACCACGTCCCACAGTGACCCGACGGCGCCCGTCTTGGGTTCCCAGGCGCCGAACACCAGCCGTGCGACGCGGGCCAGCACCACCGCCCCCGCGCACATAGTGCACGGCTCGACGGTGACGGCCAGCGTGGCGCCCTCCAGGCGCCACCCGTCGCCGAGCACGGCGGCCGCCGCACGCAGCGCCAGGATCTCCGCGTGCGCGGTCGGATCGCCGATGGCCTCGCGGGCGTTGACCGCCCGGGCGAGTTCGGTTCCGTCGGCGCCGAACACCACGGCCCCGACCGGGACGTCGCGCGGACCCGCTGTCGCGGCGACTGTCAGTGCGGCACGGATCAGGTCTTCGTCGACGGTCACCGACCCCGCCCGACGGCGGCGACCCGCCGCGCCCGGCTGCGCCGCGCTCGCGGTCACCGACCCCGCCCGACGGCGGCGACCCGCCGCGCCCGGCTGCGCCGCGCTCGCGGTCACCGACCCAGGCGGTCGATCACCGCCGACAGCTGGTCGGCGAAGCCCATCTCGCGGGCGATGCGGCCCAACTGCTCGTCGGCGTAGAGGTCGGACTCGTCGAGGATGACGCCCAGCACGGCCTCGGGCAGCCCGATGTCGGACAACAGGCCGAGGTCGCCTTCCTCGAAGGGGTCGGAGTTCTCGAGGTCCTCGGGGTCGATGTCGGCGTCGAGTTTGTCCAGCACTTCGGCGGCGATGTCGTAGTCCAGCGCGGCGGTGGCATCCGACAGCAGCAGCCGCGTTCCGGACGGTCCCGGCCGCAATATGACGAAGAACTCGTCGTCGATGTCGAGGAGCCCGAAAACCGCGCCGGCACTGCGCAATTCACGCAGCTCGGTTTCGGCGGCCTTGAGGCTCGTCAGCGCTTTGGGGCCCATCGCGGAACAGTGCCACCGGCCCTCCTCGCGCACGACGGCAATACCGAAGCCGTCCGGCACCTCCGCGGGCGGGCCCTGCGCCGAGGCCCGTTGTGCTTCCATGGGCGCCTACGCTAGTCGCTGACCAGGCTTCCTGACCAGCCTTAAGCCCGGATTACGCAACCACGATGGCACCGACGGCGCCTCCGCCGGCCAGGCTATGCCAACCTGGGACCGTGAGCAGAACACCGGTGTGCGTGCTCGGGCTGGGATTGATCGGCGGGTCGATCATGCGGGCCGTCGCGGCAGCGGGCCGTGAAGTGTTCGGGTACAACCGATCAGTGGAAGGCGCGCAGGCGGCCGTGGCCGACGGTTTCGACGCCAGCAGCGACCTCGCCGAGACGCTGCTCCGCGCCGCCGACACCGGCGCGCTGATCGTGTTGGCCGTCCCGATGCCCGCGCTGGCCGGAATGCTTACCCGCGTCAGCGAATTGGCCCCGCACTGCCCGCTGACCGACGTCACCGGCGTCAAGGGCGCGGTGCTCGACGCGGTCGCCGCCGCGGGCCTGCTGGAACGCTTCGTCGGCGGCCACCCGATGGCCGGCACCGTCCACTCGGGTTGGGCTGCTGGCTACGCCGGGCTGTTCAGCCGGGCGCCGTGGGTAGTCAGCGTGGACGACCACGTGGATCCGGTGGTGTGGTCGATGGTGATGAGGCTGGCGCTGGACTGCGGTGCGCTGGTGGTACCGGCCAGATCGGACGAGCACGACTCGGCGGCGGCGGCCGTCTCGCACCTGCCGCACCTGCTGGCCGAGGCCCTGGCCGTCGCCGCCGGCGAAGTTCCGCTGGCCTTCGCGCTGGCCGCCGGGTCCTTTCGTGACGGCACCCGGGTGGCCGGCACTGCCCCGGACCTGGTGCGGGCGATGTGCGAAGGCAACGCCGGACGGCTGCTGCCCGCGTTGGACCGCATCATCGAGTTGTTGAGCCGTGCCCGCCAGTCGCTGGCCGGCGATAACTCGGTGGCCGAATTGGTCGAGGGCGGCCACGCCGCGCGTACGCGCTATGACCGCTTTCCCCGCTCGGACATCGTCGCGGTCGTCATCGGCGCGAAGAACTGGCGCGAGGAACTGGCGGCCGCGGGCCGGGCCGGCGGGATGATCAGATCCGTTCTGCCAACCCTGGATAGTCCACGATGAAACCGTCTTCATCGACGCTGACGGTGGTCTCGGAGACTGGGGAGAGCAGTTTGATCCCGTCGAGGCTGCCGGTGCTGGTGTAGCTGACGCGGGCCGCCGCGACCGACATTTCCGGCACGTTGACGTAGACCACCGGCAGGGTGATCGAGTCCGCGCGCTGGTGCAGCCCAAGGCGCCGGATCGGCAGCGCGTTGAACAATGGGCTGAACACCATGTCGACGTCCATTGCGCCGTTGTACCCCGCGCGCCGCTCGCCCCGGTGATCGGTCACCAGCCACATGTTCTCCTCGTCGCGGGCGATGGAGAGCACGCGTTCGCGCTCGGCCAACGTGACCGTCAAGCCGAGTCGCTTGGTGGCCCCGGTGTCGTCGGTCAGCAGATTGTAGAACGCGCCGAAGGCGGGGTTGGTCGCGGTCGCAGCTGCCACGATGCGGCCGTTGGCCTTGATGCGCTTGCCGGACAACTGAATTCGTACCGATTCCATGCGCGAAACGTCCGGTGCACGCCAGGTCAGCATCGCCGGCCACATGCGCCGGGTCGGGTCGGAGGGGTCTGCGTTCACGCGTCTACCGTAGTGCCTGCCCGCGGTCCGCGATGGATGTATCCGACGGTACGGTTGTTGCGCAGCAGGCCGGTGCCGGGCACCGAGCCCACCCCGCCACCGCCGGCAGGCCGTCGAACGCCAGCTGCGACCATCGGCGCGCCGACGAGCGCGGGGTGGAATTGGCGCTCTGTGGGGTTCAGGCGCAGCGCCGACACCAATGGTTCTGCGGGGATTGGTTTCATTCTGCACGGGATGGGACGAAGATGGCACTATGAGCCGCGATCCCGGTGTCTCGCCCGGTCAACCGCCCGCCAAACCCGCGTCTAAGACCGGCGCACGACGCGCGGAGCCCGCCATCGGCTTCACGCGCGCGGGCGCGTTGTGGTCGTCCTTGATCGGCGGGTTCCTGATCCTGATCCTGTTGCTGATCTTCATCACCCAAAACACCGAGTCGACGCCGTTCACGTTCTTGGGCTGGCACTGGATCCTGCCACTGGGTGTGGCGATCCTGCTGGCGGCCGTGGTAGGCGGGCTGATCACCGTGGCGGTCGGCACCGCGCGGATCATTCAACTGCGCCGCGCGGCGAAGAAGCATCACGAGGTGACCGCCCGCTAGCCGGCCATCGTGCATCCCCGGCTTGCCGCCCGTGAGTCCCGGGGGGAAGCCGCCGAACCGGACTGTCTGCGCTCAGCTAGCCAGGCAGCTTGGCCAGCTCGGCCAGTCCGCGTGAAATCAACGGCGCCACCACCTCGGGTGCGTGCTCGGCGGCCTTGCCGTGCGCCTGCTCGGACATCCTCCTGCGGAAGTCGATGCCGGCGGCGATGATGGCGAGCTTGAAATAGGCAAGCGCCATGTAGAACTCCCAGTGGGTCAGCGGCCAGCCGGAGGCCAGTGAGTAGCGATCGGCCAGCTCGTCGGCCGTCGGCAACAGCGGCGAGGTCCACGCGGCCTGCGCGTTGACGATCAGATCCAGCGCCGGGTCGCGGTAGACGCACATCAGCGCGGCATCGCTGAGCGGATCGCCTAGCGTCGAAAGCTCCCAGTCGACGACGGCGAGCACCCGAGTCGGGTCGTCGGCGTCCAGGATGGTGTTGTCGATGCGGTAGTCGCCGTGCACGATCGACGTTCGGCTCTGCCGCGGAATCGCTTCGCTCAGCCCCGAATGCAGTCGCTGCACGTCCGCGTCGCGGTGGTCGGCGGGCAGCCGCACCAGGTTCCACTGCGACCCCCAGCGCCGCACCTGGCGTTGCAGGTAACCGCTGGGCTTGCCGAAGTCGGCCAGCCCCACGGCGTCGGGGTCGACGCCGTGCAGGTCGACCAGAACCCGGATCAACGAGTCGACGCAGCCGTCGATGACGGTTCGGCCGAGCGCTTCGAGTTCAGCGCGCCGCCGCACGACCTGCCCGGCGACGAACTCCACGATCTGAAACGGGGCGCCCAGCACCGCGTCGTCCTGGCACAGCGCGATCGCCCGGGCCACCGGGACGGGCGTGTCCCGCAAGGCGGCGACCACCCGGTATTCGCGGGCCATGTCGTGTGCCGACGGCGTGAGGCCGTGCAGCGGCGGGCGGCGCACCAGCCAGTTGGTCTTGTTGTCGTAGACCCGGAACGTCAGATTGGAGCGGCCACCGGAGATGAACTCCGCGCGCAGTTCGCCGTCTCGTCCGATGCCCAGGGAACGCAGATACCGGTCCAGCCCGGCCAGGTCGAGCCCCTCGAGTTGGTCAGCTGAAGTCACCGAACTTGTTTACCACCGTGGATGGTCCGCAGCTGGTTCCGGGGCAACGGCTCCCACTGCTGTTGCACCCCGTCGGCCGTGGCCACCGCCGGCCACCGCCTATGCTGCGCCGGCCGCGCCCAAGTAGCACGGCGACGGTGACGCCGGTGTCGCCTTAGCAGCGGGACGGGTGCGGTCGCCCCCCGTTGAGCGGCAACCGCACCGTGAATTCGGTGTGACCGGGTGCGCTGTCGACGGTGATCGTGCCGCCGTGCGCCTTGACGACCGCGGACACGATCGCCAATCCCAGCCCCGTGCTACCGCCCTTGCGCGACCGTGAGGAGTCACCGCGGGCGAACCGCTCGAACACCTCCGACTGCAATGCCGCCGGAATGCCGGGACCATTGTCGACGACCTGCAGCACCGTGTCCGCCGGCTCGGCGCTCAACCGGGTCGTCACGACGGTGCCCGCTCCCGTGTGGACGCGGGCGTTGGCGAGCAGGTTGGTCAGCACCTGGTGCAGCCGCGCCGCGTCGCCCGGCACGACGACCGGCTCGTCGGGCAGGTCGAGTTCCCACTGGTGATCGGGCCCGGCGACGTGCGCGTCGCTCACCGCGTCCACCGCCAACTGGGACAGATCCACCGGCCGGCGTTCCAGTGGCCGGCCCGAGTCCAGGCGCGCCAGCAGCAGCAGATCCTCGACCAGGCGGGTGATGCGCACCGTCTCGGAGGCCACCCGGCTCATCGCGTGCGCCACCGCGTCGCGGTTTCCGTCGTCCTGGCCCATCCGCTGCGCGAGTTCCGTGTAGCCGCGCATCGCGGCGAGCGGCGTACGCAGCTCGTGGCTGGCGTCGGCGACGAACTGGCGAACCCGGGTCTCGCTGGCCTGCCGCGCCGACAGGGCGGTCGCGATGTGGTCGAGCATCCGATTCAGCGCCGAACCGAGCTGGCCGACTTCGGTGCGGGGGTTCGCATCGGATTCCGGCACACGCACCGGCAGTTCGACCTCGCCGCGATCCAACGGCAGGTCGGCGACCTTGCTGGCGGTCTGCGCGACCCGACGCAGCGGGGCCAGCGCCCGCCGGATGATGATGGCGCCGGCGGTGGTCGCGGCGGCCAACGCGATCACGGTGACGATCCCGAAGATGATCAGCATCCGGATCATCGTGGCGTCGACGTTGGCCATCGACAGACCGGTGACGATGACGTCGTCCCCGCGGCGGCTGGGTGCGGCGACGACGCGGTAGCGACCGAGGCCGTCGAGGTCCAGGGTCACCGGCACGCGACTGCCGGCGATCTTCTCCAGTTGTGTCTGGGCGGCCGAAGTCAGCGCCGCCCGGGCACCGCTACCGGTCAGGTAGCCGGCATCCACGGTGCTGCCGTCCTTGACCACGGCGGCCACCATGCCCGCCGGCTGCCCGGGCGCGTCCAAGAAGCGCGGGCCCGGGCCGGGCCGGGGAAACGGATGCGGCTCGCGGTGCCAGCTCGGCGGACGATGCGGCTCGGGGTACATCAGCGCCGAGCGGTAAGAGGTGCCGGCGAGCTGCCCGTCCAGCTGGGCCACGAGGTGATGCAACAGGGCCAATTCGGTCGCCGCGGTCATCCCGACGCACACGACGGCCAGGACGATGATCTGCCCGACCAGCAGCTGCAGCCGCAACGACCAGACCCGCGGCGCGCTAGCGGGCCGGCTTGAGGACATAGCCCGCGCCGCGCAAGGTGTGGATCATCGGTTCGCGGCCGTTGTCGATTTTCTTGCGCAGGTAGGAGATGTAGAGCTCGACG
>JAQTVU010000002.1 GCA_028706695.1 Mycobacterium sp. | reverse complement strand
ACCAGGCATTTGAAGTGTTCACCTACCCCTTGGGCGACATCACCGTGCGCCCGATCTCCGGCACCGGGCCCATCCCAGGGCCGCAGCTGTTGCAGGTGAACCGGAGCGCAGTGGACTGGACGGTGGTCGCCGAATGGTCGACGCTCGCCGGGCGCCTGTTGCCTGAGCAGTCCCGCGTTCTGGCGCTGCCCTATCTGCCCAGCGCGCGCGGGGACAAAGACGTCCCCAGCCCTGCGGTGGTGAACGCGACCGTGGCGGCGGCCACCGGCATCACCGACATCGTCACCATCGACCCGCACAGCCCGGTCTGGCTCGCGGCGCTGCGCCGGGCCAACCCGAGGATTCACCAGCACACCTTGCCGCTGGCCGATATCGTCGGGCGCGCGCTGAGCGCCGACGAAGGCAGCCCGCAGTACCGGGGCGTCATCAGCCCGGACCAGGGCGCGGTTGGCCGGGCCACCGACGTGGCGAGGCTGCTGGGGTTGGCGATCTATGTGGCCGGCAAGCACCGTGACCCGAAAACCGGGAACCTGACGCACTATTCGTTGGACGGCGACCTGGGGCCGGGACGCTACCTGGTGGTCGACGACATCTTCGACGGCGGCGGGACTTTCGCGCTGCTGGCCGGCGCCGTGCCCGACGGAGTGGAACTCGATCTGTGGGTCACTCACGGCGGCTTCACCAAGCCGAACTTCTCCGCGGCCGCCCGCGCCCCGTACCGGCGCATCTACACCACCGACTCCCTCGGGTCCGCAGTGGCCGCCGCCCACCAGGACAACCAGATTCGGGTCACGCCGCTGGCGCCGTGGATCGCTGCCGCGGTGACCCCCAACCCCGACACCCCGGAAAGCCGGCGCCCGGCCGAGGTGGGGGAGACCCGATGACCCCCGCCACGCAGCATCGCGATTCTCGGACAGGAGCGGACATGGCCACCGTCATCGACCGCGTCGTGGACACCCTGTTGGCCACCGACGCCTACAAGCTGGATCACCGCCGGCAATACCCGCAGGGCACCGAGGTGGTGTTCTCCAACCTCACCGCTCGGGGCGCCCGCATCCCTGACCTCTGCGTCACCGTGTTCTTCGGGCTGCAAGCATTCCTGACCCAGCTCACCGAACGGTGGGACGAGTTCTTTGCCCTCGACGCCGAAGGCCTGGACGCGGTGCTCGCCGAGTACGACACCGTCGTGACCGACCTGCTCGGCGCCAACGACATCGGGACCGAGCACTTGCGCGTCCTGCACGCCATCGGTCATCTCCCGTTGCGCATCAGGGCATTTCGCGAGGGCGCCCTGGTCCCGCTGCGGGTGCCCTACTTCACGATCGAAAACACCGACCCCCGCGCGTTCTGGCTGACCAACTACCTGGAAACCGAGCTCTCCGCCGAGCTGTGGCAACCGATCACCAGTGCCACCATCGCCTGGCGCAACCGCGCGCTGCTCGACGAGCGCGCCGAAGCCTCCGGAGATCCCGACGCCGTCGACTACCAGGGCCACGACTTCTCGTGCCGCGGAATGGAAGGCATCCCCGCCGGTGCGGCCAGCAGCGCCGGGCACCTGATCAGCTTCCGGGGCACCGACACCGTTCGCGCGGTCCGGTTCATCAAGCGGTACTACCCCGGGGACAACGGAGTCGTGGCCGGGTCCTGCCCGGCCACCGAACACAGTGTGATGTGCGCCGGCGGCCGCGACGCGGAGTTCGAAACCTTCGAACGGCTGCTGAACCTTTATCCGACAGGCACTTTGGCGATCGTGTCCGATACCTAGGATCTGTGGCAGGTCTGCACCGATTTCCTGCCGCGCCTGAAAGACAGGATCCTCGCGCGGGACGGCAAAGTGGTGATCCGGCCCGACAGCGGTGACCCCGAACTGATCCTGTGCGGCGACCCCGAGGCCCCGGAAGGCAGTCCAGCCCGCCGCGGGGTGGTGAACCTGCTCGCCGAGGTGTTCGGCACCGTGGTCAACGACAAGGGCTATCGTGACCTGGAAGCGCATATCGGTACCATCTACGGCGACTCCATCACCTACGAGCGCGCCGACGCTATCACCGCGAACCTGATGCGGCAGGGATTCGCCTCTACTGCGGTCATCTTCGGGTATGGCAGCTTCACCTACCAGTACCTGACACGCGACACCCTCAAGCAGGCGATGAAAGCGACGTGGGTGCAGGTCAACGGTGAAGGCCGCGACATCCAGAAGGATCCCATCACCGACGACGGAACGAAGAAATCGGCCACCGGGCGGCTGGCGGTCCGTCGCACCATGGCCGGCCGCCCTTATCTGATCGAGCACGCCACCGCTGAGCAGGAGGCCGACCAAGAACTGCGGCTGGTGTACGAGGACGGAAAACTGTTGGGACAGTGCTCCTTCGCCGACGTGCGTGAGACGTTGCGTTGCGCGACTGACCTGTACCGGGCACCCGGTGGCTGTTAAGGAGTGGCGATGAGCTCGCTGCGGGAAACGAACCTCTTCTACAAGGACGGCGCGCACCCCGTCCACGGGACGTGGCTGTCGGTCGACGTGGTCGCGGTGACCGAAGACGTCGATGCCGGGCGGATCGCGCTGATCACCCGTGCGGGGCAGCCTCACCGCGGCGCCACCACGCTGCCGGGCGGGCTGCTGGCGGCCTGGAATCAGGAAACCGTGGAGCAGGCCGCCCGGCGTATCGTGCGAGAAAAGGTTGGCGTCGAGGTGGTCAGTGGGGTAGCCGTGCTCGACGTGGTCAGCGATCCCGGGCGTGATGAACGTGGACATACCGTGTCGATCGTCGTCGGCGCGCGAGTGCCCGCCGGTACGCCAGGTGCTGTGACGGTGGATCAGATCCCGGCAGACATGCCGTTCGGGCACTCAGCGATGGCCCGAAATGCGTTGGGCAAGATCAGCACCGGTCTCTTCACCGATCCGGTCCTGACCTACGCGCTGCTGGGTGATGCCACCACGTTGAGCGAAGCGCTGGCGCTGGCACGAGCCTGTGACCTCAACGCAAGTGAGAGCACGATCGGGTCGCGGCTTCGCCGGTGTGGCATGTACGAGGTGGACCCCGAGCGCCCCCGCAGGCGTGAGACCGGGGCGGGCCGGCCGGCGTATGTCTTCACCAAGACCGCAACGGCGAACGAGGACGGCCTCGGCGCGACAGCCACGATCCGCGCGCAGGGTGATCCCATGTGACACCGGAGGGCGGCTTGCCGGCGCTTTGCGGCCAGTATTATCGGGGTGAGTTGATGCTGGCCAACGGAACTCCGCAGGTTGATCCGCGCCCTGGTCGCCGCGCATGATCGAGGGTGGCCCCGAACGCGAAGAACCCGAAGAAAGTAGCCACCATGCGCGACATGTTCGGTATCGAATACACGCCACAGGAAGCCGACGCGATGTCGAACGTCTGGGTGTGCACCGAGCACATGGTGTTCCTGCCCTGCCGGGCCTGCGACTCCGACTCCCGCATCATCATGCTTCCGCATTCGTGCGACGACAAGGACGTCGAAGAGGTCCGGCGGTATCAACTCGGCGTTCACCGAAGGCGTGGAAGCCGATCCGGGAGATCCTCCAGGTAGTCGTCCGTGGCAACGGCCAGGCCGCCGCGACAGCGGACACCGCTTCGCGGATCCACAGCGGCACGTCAGCGTCGCCTTGAGGCAGCACTTCGCGTGGCCGCCGAACACGTCGCCGCCCGACGCGGCGAGACCGGGCCGCGTGGAGTGTGGCTATCGAGCGGGTTCCTCTCGAGGGGAGCGTGGTGGAAGACGTTCGCTTTGTTCTGGGGTGGTTTCAGCGGCCGAGCCAGACAGTGAGACGCCGCCGTGTGCCCCCTGAATTAGCGTCTCGGTTTCTGGTGTGGAAACTGTTGTGGTACACGTATTTCCGCTCTCGCGCCGCGATGATGCCGTTGCGGTGTGTCGGGCAGCGGTGCCCGCTGCCCAGAATTACCGTGGCGGTATGGCAGGACATGAACCGCCCTTCATCGTCGGCGGCGACTACCGCAGCGCCGCAGAGGCTTGGTCTGACGCTGTGAATCGGCTCGCCGCGTTCGACGACACGAGCAAGGTGGTGGCCAAGAACTCCGTCATCGAGTTGCTCACGCTGCAAGACGGCCATATCAGCTGCCACGAGGTCGCCGTGATCGCCGCAACAGTCGCCAACGCGGTGCGCGGCCAAACCTACGGAGAGGTCCTGTGATGACCGGCCGTACCGCCGTCAGCTACTGGCACTGTTCCTACGCCGAGCCTTGCGAACATGGCCCCGCCCGCCCCGATGACGCGTGCTGCGCGGCGCATGGCCTGCTGGTCGTGCCCGCCGGCACGAACGGCTGGCCCACCGACCTCAACGCCCTCGGCGAGCGCCGGATGCGCGCCTACACCGCGACAAACTGGTTCGATGTGATCGAAGTGCTCGATTGGCGGCCCGTGCCAGGCGCGGGCCGGGCCTCGCGACATGGCGTTGAGTACACGGTCCGTCTCGACAACGGCGGCCAGGCACTCACCGTCACCACGGACACCGTTGCGTTCGTGGACGCCCGCTGATGCTTAAGATGCGGCTCGCGGTCTGGCTGCTCCCGGTCTACGTCATCGCCATGATCGCCGTGGCCGCCCTGACTCGCTCCGTGACGTTCGAGGCGAAACCCGATGTGCCGTGGTGGATTCCGGTCATTCTCACCATCGTGGCCGTCGCGGCATTCCTTGCCGCAGCAACCTATAGCGACCGCGGATCTCGCAGACACCTCACCGTCCAACGCGACCGCGCCTGGATCGCCTTCATCATCGTTCTCAGCGTCTCCGAATTCATCGACAGTGGTCTTAAAGCGCTGGTAGGGCGAACGCTTCACAGCACATCGATATGGATCGCCATCCCGACCAACATTGCGTCGTACGCGATCCTGCTCATCCTGTTAGCGTCCATCACCCAGGCATGGTCGGCCAAGCCCGGAACCGGCGACAGTTCCCCGCGTAGATGAGCAGCCGACACCCGTGACGACGACCGCCGGCCCGCAGCTCGGCAGGAGTGATCCCGCCGCCGCCGCGTGGATCGCGGCGGGCTGCCCCGCGGTGGACGCGCCGACCGCCCGCAAGGGACGTTGCGGCCGATGCGGCACCGACGCACCCACCGTGTCGAGCTGGCACGCCGTCTCAGATAAGTTCGCCGCATTCGACGGCTGGCCTTACGGTGTGGACCGGTTATGTCTGGCCTGCGCGTGGGCCTACAGTCGGGCACCCAACACCCAACCCGCACTGCACATCACCGCGACATCGGTCACCGAACACATCGACTCCACAGGACTACTGGGCCTGTTGTGCGCGGGCCCGCTGCCCAACGATCACGCCGTCGTGGTCCCTGCCACCCGCCGCCAGCACATCCTGCCCTGCGCGCAATGGGGATACCTGGCCACCGACGGGTTCGTGACGCGATGGGATCCCGCCGCTGCGCAGCGGCTCACCGACCTCGCGTGGCTTCGTGAAACCCTCGCCAAGACAGGGGGAGGGGGCGGCTGGGCCCGGCTGAGCGCCCCGGCGCCCCCACCATGGCTGCTTCGATCGCAGCCAGCCGCCCAATGGCCCGGGATCCTGGACGCCTGGGAGCAGCTGCGGCCCTGGCGGGATCTCCCCGCACTGTGGGCCGCAGCGCGCCGGCTCACAAATGCGTGCGCCTAGCGTTGTCGGTGCCCGGATTGACGTCAGCGCGTCGATACGCTGGCCGGCATGGCAAGAACCCGGCCCACATCACCGCCGGTCACCCCGACACGCACGTGGCAGGCGCTCGTCCCTGAGCTGCCCTCATTCCTCGGCCCGGACGCCGACGCGGTCGCCGGCGGGGCGGACCTGCCGGCCGCGGCTGATACCGCCGAACGGCTACTCCTTTTGCTGCACTACGCGATTGACTGGCAAAACAGCTGGGTCGTCAACCGGCGGAAAACCTACTGGGACAACGAATTCCCCAGCCACGTGCGCGGCGCCGCGAGCCGTAACGACACCCTCGACGGATGGTGGTCCGATGTGTCGCGCCGCCTGCAGGCCATGGCGCCACGGCAGGCCGAGCGGCGCCTCGAGCTCGCGCAGCTGCTGCGGCAACCCGCCGAACCGGTCATCACCGTGTTGCTGGACAGGCTGCCGGCGCTGATCCTGCGGGTCCGTATCATCGCCGAGGCGGTCGCCGCCACCCGCCAGGAAACCCCGCTATGAGCCTGCTCAGCGTGCGCTGGGACCTCGACCTGGTGGCGCAGTCCTCGATCATTCACCGCGACGACTACAGCCAGGGCAACGCCACCATCTTCTCGCTGTTCCGCCGCGAGGAGATCATCGGCGCCCACGGGAAGCGGTTACGCGTTCCGATCCTGTCCGGCAACAGTTTCCGTGGTGTGCTGCGCCGGATCGGTGAAAGTCTTACCGCGGAAATCCTCGACTACGAAAACTCCCTGCCCGTACCGGCAGCACATCTACTCGCCAACGGCGGCCGGCTAGCCAAGACCGGCCAGCCCCTCACCGACGAACAAGAACGACGCCTCAAACAGTTGTTGCCCCAAGTCGCCGTCTTCGGAGGCGCAGCCGGCGGGCGCATCCTGTCCGGCCTGCTCGCCGTGGGCAAAGTGCTCCCCGAGATCGCCGAACTGGCCCACCTCCTGCCGCGCCCACCACAAGCGGAGCCGCCCTCAGCGATGACCGCGCTCAGCGAAGAAGGATTCACCCACCTCGACGACCACCGCCTACTCGCCGGCCAGCCCCCAGCCCCCGACTCCGACCGCGACACCAGCCCCTTGGGCCGCTACTCCGTGGAAACGCTGCGCGCCGGCACGAGACTGCAAACCTGGGCCCGGATCGACAACGCCACCCCAACCCAGGTGGCATTCCTCGATACCGTGCTGACCGACTTTGCCAACAACGGCCACCTCGGCGCCCGCAGCGCCGCAGGCCACGGCCAACTCAGCGCCACCCTCACCCGCTCTGCCGTGCGCGGCAAACTCCCCAAACGCGATGCCGACTGGGTCGGCGAGCTGGCCGCACACCGCGATGACGCGTTGGCCGCACTGACGGCGCTGACCTGATGATCCCCCACTGCGGGCGCTTAGTGGGCTACGAACGAGGTGGACAAGTGAATGCCGTGACTGAAACGACCGCCCCGGATGGCCAGCGCGTCGCGCTCGGTCAGATCTGGGCCGACAACGATTGGCGGTCGAAAGGCCGCACGATCCGCATCGTCGGGATCTGCTCCAACCATGTGCTCGTGGAAACCGTGACCGGAGTCGGAGGCAAGCTGGCGCCCAAGCGGCAGCCGACCCGGATCTTGCTGAATCGACTCCGCCCGATCAGCACCGGATACCGACTCCTCTCAAATCCGGAATAGGCTTCGCGAGTATGCACACTAATGCGTATCAAACGCTACATGTATCGACTGGTGCATACGGATCAATCTGATCGCAAAACCTGCCGGGATGTACCGTTTGAAAACGTGGGAGTTCGCCGCGACAAAGCCGAAGCAGCCCTGATCCAGTGGCGCATCAACAACGAGAAGCGCGACCGCCTGGTCCGCAACGCGAAAAGAGCCGGGATCAACATCAACCAAATCCACGCCCTCACCGGGATCGGACGCTCCACCATCTACCGAATCCTCGCGACACCGGCCCCCGCCCGCCCGCGACGCAACAAACCTACCGACTAAACGCACCACACTTCACTGTCCCTACGCTCGGACACCGGCTGCTGCCAGGCCGTTCCGTGCTGGGAATCCTCTCGCTGGGCTCCCTTCCCTGCTTGCGCCGCGACAAGATGACTCATCGCCATGTCGGCGAGCTGCCAGAACCACCGTGGCCGCCGCAGGCTCGCTGGAGCTCAAATTCGTGCTGGCGACACAGGCGAGATAGCTGGCTTCGAGCCCGCAGAGAGGCACCATTCAAAGAGCGCTGCCAGATCGACCTGGCCTGCGAGACCAGAGCTCAGGCGAGCAGTGCGGATGGCAACAACGAGAATGGAGCAACAAGTGTCCGATAGCCGCGGCGGTCCGCTTGTGCACGCCCCGGACGGGGCCATGATTCCCGGCGCGCTCTGCGAGCGCGACGGTGACACCACAGTCATCGAGCGCGACGTTACGTGCCCAGATTGCCTTGATGAACTTGAGAGTCATCCGTACCACTGGAAGTCGCTGACTCGCACCACTTCTGAGTTACGTGCGTTGTGATGAGCCCCACTTGGCGGTCCACCGTTCAGCTGCAAAACGGCTCATTCCATCAGCGCCGTCCGATGGGGAACGGCGGCTTGAGGCGAGCTGATCACAGAGCAGGAGAGAGGAAAACATGAGCGGCGCAGTTGAACAGCTTCAATGGGTAGATAATGTTGCGGTTGGCCTGCGAGGCCGCTACCAGGTGCGTCAGGCCGATGACGGGTGGGTGATAGATTTTCAACCTTCGGGGCAATTGGACTGGACCTACTCCTCGTATGACAGCTACGAAGACGCGCAAAGTGCCAAAGTGACTGCCGCCGAGTGGGATACACGAGGAGATTAACCGTGTCCGGTAGACCTACGCGACAGCGAAACAGCCCCCACAGGCAACATTCCACGAAAAATCCAGGCTAAGATGAGCCGCCCTTTCCGTGTGGTGACGCACAAGAATTGGCTTGCCGCGCAGTTCGCCCCGATGGGTGCTGTGCAGGATTTCGGGTTCGACATCGACCCTGATAGTGCCGGAAAGACGATCTGGTGGGCACCCGGTGCATGGGCGGCGTCTGCGCTTCTGGCCGGAGTGCGCCTACCTCTAATGTCTTGTGGCCCTGGTTGGCTTGATCATTTGCCGCGCCGCTTCACGGGTCGCAGGGTGCAGACGGTGCCGGTGAGCGAGGTGTCCGAGCAGGTAGCCGATGGGTGGCCCGATGAGGTGTTTGCGAAGCTGCCCGAAGCTAAGGCGGAAAGGTTCCCGGCGCGACTACGCGGCAGCCGCCATCTGGCCGACGATTTGGTGCAATACGCGCTGCCGTCAGACACTCTGGTGCAAATCCAGGCACCCGTGGAGTTCAAAACAGAGGCACGGTTCTGGATCGCTCACGGCGAGATCACTGCACACTCGTTTTACCGCTTGCACGATGTCATTGACGGCGAGTTGATCTGGGGCAGTGAGGGGTTCGAAAACGCCGTGACAGGCCCCGCCGCCGTGATTCATCATCACGACTGCCTGCGCCGCATGGGCGATTCACTTCGTGAACTACTGGGAGACACACCTACTCCGCCCGGAGTAGTGATCGACATGGGCATCACCACCGATGACGCGGTGCTGGTCGTTGAGGCGAATGCGGCCTGGTCCTCGGGCCCGTACGACGCTGACCCCAGTGGGGTTTTCCGCGCGATCGCCGCCGCCCATGACTTCGCCGACGAATACCCCGAATGGGCCTGGCACCCAAATCCCGCGCTCTATAAGGCAGGGCCGTTGAAAACGCCGACCCGAGGTAGGCATCGGTGAGATATGAGCACCATCCGCTTATTCGCGCGCACCGCCCAGACGAGCCGGCAACGACAACAACAGAACTTCCACCCCCCGCCTATCG
The DNA here is from genome assembly GCA_028706695.1 of Mycobacterium sp. Taxonomy (GTDB): domain Bacteria; phylum Actinomycetota; class Actinomycetes; order Mycobacteriales; family Mycobacteriaceae; genus Mycobacterium. The sequence continues at coordinate 18,017 of JAQTVU010000002.1, read as the reverse complement.
GGACCGCCGGGCCGCTCACCGTAACCCCCACGCCGCACAGTTATCGGCAGTAATCACAGGAGGAAAAATGCCCGATCGTTCGCTTGATCCGTGGCACTTTCTCGACAAGTTTCCGGGCGAATGCTCAGCGGAAGTGAGCCGCGGCGGTAAGTCAGAACCATGCGACAAGCCTGCATACGCCGTCGCGGTGGGTGAGATGGGACCGCACTGGCCCGTGTGCGTGCACCACGCACGTGGAAGGCAATTGGTGCCACTGAGAGCGGTCTTGGCTCACGGTAACGAGCGGATGGTTAGGCATCAGCAATGAGTAGCTGCGACCAGGAAATGTGTCCGATGTGGGACGGTGACGGATGCCCATGCAACACCTTCGGTATAGACCGCGACAACATGCCAACAGACGGCGTTTTCACCGTCGTGTACCCGACGTAAGGGAAGTGGGGTTATCAGCGATGCCTGACAAATACCCCTGGTGCTGCGTCAGCGACAAGCTCAGGATCAACATTGACGGATTCGACGCCGGATACCTCAACGCGCTGAAGTCGGCGCGCACCCTCGTGCGCGCCCTGCCGAAGGACGAGGCGCTAGCGGTCCTGGATGAGCTGGTGGCGGAGTTCAAACCGTTCCATGAACGACGAGTCGGTACGACGTAAGAGCCGATTATCAAAGCACCGCAAGGGGAATGAAGATGGCTCACAATACCCAAGGGGTTGTGCCCGAAATTGAGCGCATAAGAGCGGCCGTGGCTGAGATTCGGGAACTACACACGGCACCTCCTCACGGTCGTTGTCGCGCTTGTCGTGAGGTGAGCTGGCCATGCTCAACACGGGCCGTTCTATTGCGTCATGGCCTGGCCTGAACACGGCGACGGCGACCACATGTGTGACGAGGGCTGTCCGACATAAGACACGAATTAGCAACCACCGCACAGTTATCGGCGAAAGGAGCCAAGAGAGTTGACCACCGATGACATCGGTAACGAGCCCTCGGGCCTGACGCATAACGAAGTTGCCGAGATGGTAGGACGAGCATTCAACGACGGTTACGCCGCCGGAATAGCCGCCGAGCGCGAGAAACGTAACGCACACATCGCAAGGGGCGTACTCGCAAATCCACGCCGACGACTAACGACCACGGCGAACGATGACTGACAGAAGGCACGAATTATTAACCAGCACTGCGGAAAAGGAACCAGCAGTGGCCGACATCTACCCAACAGCAACGATCTGCGGGACGATGCGCCTGTTTAGCGACATGCTGATCGTGGCGGATGAACTGACCCGCCAGGGCTGCATCGTGCTCGCGCCATTTACACGTAAGACCGGCAACAGCGCTTCGGTGCGCCAACGTATCGAACGGCTGGCCCAGCGCGACGGCAGAGACTACGACCCCGATGCGATCCACCTAAACGCGACGCCGATCACCGCTGATGAGTTGGACCGACAGCACCGAGCCAGAATCGAGCGCGCCGACCGCGTTGTAGTCGTAACCCAATTCGCGCGCCGCGTCGTCGATGAAACCGAAGCCGCCAAGCACGGGACCGGCTTTTACCTCGGCGAATCCACCCGAGCGGAAATCGAATACGCATGTCAGCTCGACAAGCCCATCGAGTTCGCGCGACTACACCGCGACGGCGACCGTGACACGGTCATCTGGCTATAGCCCACGGCGGATATCAGCAGTGCGTCCTCAGTCGCAGCAGTCTGAGGGACGTCACTTGCTGGCGGGCCGCAAAGTTACTGGCTTCCACGAAGTGGCCGGCGTAAACACGTGATGAGCACCGAGCGTGAGATGCTGAACCTGCTGCTCGACCGTTACACGAATGTCCGCCGCGGCACCATTGCTGACCGATGGGTGCGCGCGGAGTACGTCGCGTCGGACCTCGGCCACAGGCTGAAAGGTGTGTCGAAGGTTGCCGATTTCGTCGCCGCCGACAAATATCCGGGAACGCCGTACGGAGCCGCGTTGGCATTGCATGGCCACGAAGTCAAGGTGTCCCGTGGGGACTGGCTGACTGAGCTGCGGAACCCCGCGAAATCCGAGACAATTAAGCGATATATGCACCATTGGTGGCTGGTCGTATCCGACGATGGAATCGTCAAATCTGGCGAGTTGCCTGACGGTTGGGGGCTCCTGGTCAAGCGCGGCGACAAGCTCAGGGCGAAGGTCGTCGCGCCCCGGCTGACACCGGATCCGGTTCCGCTGGACTTCACGATCTCACTCATGGCGGCGGCGTCGCGGACGGCCTACCGAGATCCGCTGCGCCGCGATGCGCCAGTGGCCTATTTCGACAATCGGCCGCCGCTCTGTTCGTTCTGTGGCGAGCCCTGGCCGTGTCCGCTGCATCAACCCCGCAAATACGCGCTGGCGCAGCCGGCCTGACGTGAGAGAACGGAGATATCGGCATGGCAACCAACGACGATACCTACGCGCTCGACATCGAATGGAGCAGCGAAAACCTGCCGAATTTGCCGACGCTGGTTGGACCGTTCGCGAGCCGCAACGAGGCCGAACAGTGGGCGAAGCTGAACGCGGGACGCTCTACCTGCAATATCCGCACACTGTCATGGCCGTACCTGCGGTCGAACCCGGCAACCTGACATAGGGATTGGGGTTATCAGCATGAAGATCGGCGACCGTGTGCGCATTCAGTTCAGGCCGCGAAAGGTGATTGGCACCCACGCCCCGATTCCCCCGGCCGCTAAAGCGACCGGCCCCCTCGGGACTCATCGGTGGAAAACAACACCAGATCAGCCGCACTCAACCCGTTTCGCGTTGCGGCGTGGCTACGCTGCTGGTTATGCCCGAAATCGGTGAGCTGGTGCCCTGCACGACCGGCGGATGGATGGTCTACCCGCCGTCGCGGTGCCCCAACGGCCACCCGCTCGGGCCCGGTCAGGTCTTGGTAGGTCACGCGGGCTGCAGCTGCGACGGCGGACATATGACCTGGACGTGTCTCGCCTGCGATCGGGTCGTTCACGCACCGGCGGTGTCGGAGCAGTGCCGCATGCTGCGCGGCCCCTATCACCGGTAGTCATGCAGCCACTTGTCATCACGGCGGCCACACCGCACGGCGTGGTCCTGTCCCGACCGTGGGGAATCGCGTTCGACGGCCTGCTGGCGTCAGTGCTGTGGCAGCGCACCAAATGGGCGGCCCGCGCGCAGGGAACGTGGCTCACCTACGACCACGACCAGCCGCCGCGACTATTCGATCTGCCGCTGGCACGATGCGGGGATCCCGGCCGCGACGACGACTGGCACTGGATGGCGACCTTTGCGGACCTGCACCCGCACAGCAGCGACGCCACCAGGCCCGACGTGCGGTGGCGCACCTCGCGCACCGATCGGCAACGCCTGCAGCATCTCACCGCGGCAATCAGCGCCCGCACCGTCTCCAATCGGAACGGCCGCTACCAGGACCGCACCATCCCGGTCGCGGCCCATCCCGCCGCCACCGTGACATGGCGGGCCGTCGGTGATGCCGACGCGATCCGCGAACTGCTCGAGGATTTGCCCTCGATCGGCAAGCATCGCGGTGTCGGAGAGGGCCTTGTCACTGACTGGACCGTTGCGGCCGCCCCCGATGTTGAGGCATGGGATGCCGGCCACACTCACACGCCCGGCGTCCTGGGTCGTACGGCGCCGGTCCGCTGCTTGCTCGAGCGTCCCGCCACTGCGACTGGGCCGGGTGCGGTCGCGGCTATTCGGCCCCCCTACCTGCACGCCGAAAGCCGCACAGCGGCGTACCATCCCGCCCGATAAGGCGCTGACGAGGTTGAGTTTGGGATGCGAGAAGCGACGATGCTCATGATCGGTTCTCCACTGGGCAAGGTCGTCACAGCCTTGAATGAGGGGCGACGCACCGCAACCGATACGTGGGTGAAGGTGCAACTGGGCGAAGGCCATGCCCAGGCGGCCTATTCCCTGTCGCAAGAGCTGGACAAGATCGCGGCTGCTGCTGCAGGCCGCCAATGCCCACGCGACGTACTCCTTGGAACGGCAAGGGATAGCTAAAGCTCGGTGAGTTGGTGGCTGGCGGCGCGACCGCCGCGCACCGCACCCGGGCGGTCGTGTCGTCGCGATGCGGGCCGGCTCACTCGGAGCGGCGTCGGTGGAGCTCACCGGTGGGTGGTGGGCTGGGGCCTGGGCGTACCGCAGATTAAGAGCATATCCACGAGGGAGAGTCGAGGCCCTGGGGTCGCCAACCGTACGACACACGCCGTCATCCGCATGTGAATGCGCGAGAGGACACATTTCCAAGGGAGAATGGCCGAGGCGGGCCGCATTCCCCAAGATCGAGACGGCTACTGACGTAGTTGCCGGGGCGGCTTTAAGTGAGGAGGACACCTGTATGGCAGTTGTCAAACGCGCAGACCAACTGGAGGTCGGCGACGAGCTCATCTTGGATAACGGCGCTCGCATCCAGGTACGTGGGGTGAATCCTCCGGAAACTGAGTGGAATCCGCACGAAACCACCGTTCGTGTTTACCTGGGATCTATCGGATGGCGGTCGTGGTTAGCGGCCGCGCGTGTCACCGTGGTCACCTAGGCTGAATTCGGTATTAGCCACTGTAGGAAGGGGTTTCGGTCATGAGCGATTTGCGTGGAACCGCGACGGTCAGCCTGGCCGAACTCGCCGGAACCGACTTGGACGGTTCCTTGGACGTGGTGTCTGATCGCGCGTTCGCCGACGACAGTCACAGAGCGGTGGGGCTCGAGTGCCGCATCGTCGGCCACACGGCCGACAGTGTGACGCTGGCCGTTACCGCTGATATCGATCCCCTGGTTACCGAGTGGTGAAGGAAGACGCCGGGATATGTCAGCGCGCTCGAAGATCGAGTGGACCGATCAGACGTGGAATCCGGTTACCGGCTGCACCAAGCTGAGCCCTGCGAGTCCTGGATGCGCGCACTGTTATGCGTCGACTTTCGCTGAGCGGTTTCGCGGCACATCAGGTCACTATTTTCAGCGGGGATTCGATCTGCAACTTCGGCCTGACAAGCTCGATGAGCCACTGCATTGGCGCAAGCCCAGGCTGGTATTCGTTAATAGTATGTCTGACCTTTCTGTCGGGGTGAGAGCGCATAAGGCCCGGGTCTGCCCAAGCGAAGCGCTGTTTCGGTGTGTGCAGCACGTGTCGGGCACTACTCGGGGCGGGTCGGCGGCATGAGCGCATCCAAGATTGAGTGGACAGAAATGACGTGGAACCCGACGACCGGTTGCGATCGGATCTCTCCGGGGTGCGATCACTGCTACGCGATGACGATGGCCCGCCGCCTTAAGGCGATGGGAGCGGCGAAATATCAGAATGACGGTGATCCCCGTACGAGTGGTCCGGGATTCGGCGTAACGATGCATCAAGAGTCGGTGCTGGAACCGATCTTCAAGTGGCCACGCAAGAGTCGAGTTGTGTTCTTGGACAGCATGTCTGATGTCTTTCATGCCCGGGTGGACGCCAATTTTCACGGTCAACTCTTTGCCACGATGGCATTGACTCCACAGCACAGCTACCAGGTGCTCACCAAGCGACCGGGCCGAGTGCGTGATCTGCTGGCCGAAGGAGGGCGGGTTCAATCGGCAATGATGGATTCGCTGTGGCGTCTTCGCCGGGACAGTACAAGCATGCCGGCATGGAACATTCGCTGGCTGTTCGAGAGGACCGATGATGGTTGCCCCTGGCCGCTACCCAATGTTTGGTTGGGAACCTCCATTGAAGCCGATGAATACGCCTGGCGCGCCAATGATTTACGCGATACCCCGGCGGCGGTACGGTTCTTATCCTTGGAACCGCTGCTAGGGTCGTTGCCCAGTCTGGATTTAGGTGGCATTGACTGGGTAATCACCGGCGGCGAATCCGGGCCGGGTGCCCGTCCGATGGATCCGCAGTGGGCCCGCATCATCCGAGATCTGTGCCAAGCCAAAGGTGTTGCGTTCCTGCACAAGCAAAACGGTGAATGGGCAACTACAGGCGAGTTCGGTGCCGGGAGTCTAGACGGCCCGAGGGTTTACGGATCAGCAACGCAGGTCGGTCCGCACGGATTCGTGCTTCACGAAGTCCTCGAGCGCGTCGGCAAGAAGGCGGCTGGCCGTGAATTGGATGGGCGCACTTGGGATGAGTTCCCCGTACCTTTCGGAAGGTCGGACAGTGCCTGACCGCCACCGCGACCTCGTCGTAGCCGCGGTTCGACGAGACATCTCAACCGGTCATATTCAAAGCGGGTACAGGTCTCCCACACCCCGACGCAATTCGATCTGTTCTGCAGTTCAATACTTCAATACGGTTTCCGCGCATCAGGCAATCGTGCGGGGTCGTTTCGAATCCGTCGTCATCGGGTTGACGCACTGTCTCGGCGTAGATGTTGTGCAGGCGGTGTTGCGGTGTCCGTGGCGGCTTAAGCCGGCTGTGGTTGTGGCTAGTTCGGGGTTGCAGTGGTCGCGGTGTCTTGGTTCGGGCGGTTCGGCGGGGTGAGGGTGGCGATGGTGGCGGTTGTGGTGGCGAGCATGTCGTGTGTGGCGATGCTGGCGATGTAGCCGTCGGGGCGGATGAGAAGCAGTGCGTCACTGTCGAGTCCGTAATTTCTTGCGAAGCTGCCGGTGTTGTCGCGTAGGCCGTGGTCGGCGTCCTTGCCGCCGTTGATTGTGATGCGCTGCAGGGCGGAACCGTGGTCAGGCCAGTTCAGTTGATCGAGTTGGTGTACTGCGGTTGGGCCGTAGGCCAGTGCGGTGAATTGTGGGCCGTTGCAAAGGTCGAACAACTGGATCGCTTTGTTGTTTTGCCGCAGTGGGGCGTTGGGGGCGCGGTCGCCGACGTGCAGTGTTGCGGTGCGTTGGGTGGTGGTCGAGGCGAGCGGGCCGCCGTGGTAGCTGAGCGCGATTTGCTGTTCGTCCTTTCCGCGTTTCATGGCGGAGGGGTCGGCTTTGCCGTATTTTTTGGTCGATAGTTCCAGGACGCCCGCGGCGATGGGTTGGCGTTCTGCTTGGTAGGTGTTGAGGAGTTCCTCTGGTGCGCCAGCGATGACCTGGGCAAGTGTCCAGCCTAGGTTGTAGGAGTCTTGGACGCCGGTGTTGAGGCCCTGGGCGCCAGCGGGGGTGTGAGCGTGCGCGGCGTCGCCGGCGAGGAACACCCGGTGTTGCCGGTAGTGTTCGGCAAGCCGAATGTTGGGCCGAAACACCGAGTTCCAGGTGATGTTGTGGATGCGCAGCCGCTTGTTGCCGGTTCGGGCTCGGATGCATCGGGTGATTTCGTCTTCACCGCTGGGTGGGGTCTGGTCGGAACGTAGGCGGATCATCCATTGGAATGTGTCGGTGTGTGGTAGGGGGCAGGCGCTGGTGAACTGACCGCGTAGTCCGGGCCAGACGTGCCACCGGTTGCGGGACAGCGCTCCGTCCACGGCGGCATCGACGATGAGGATGCGGTCTTGTTCGTGGGTGGATCCCAGGAAGCCGATGCCGACTTGTTTGCGTACGGCGCTGGCTGCGCCGTCAGCGCCGACTAGATAGCCTGCGGTGATGGTTTCGGTGCCGCGAGGTGTGCCGATGGTTGCGGTGACCGTGTCAGGTGTCTGGCTGAGTTCACGCAATTCGCAACGGTATTCGACGTCGACACCGAGTTCGTGGAGGCGGTCGCGCAGGGCTTGGTCGGTGCGGTATTGCGGTACCAGCCAGGTGTGGGGGTAGGGCACGCTGTCGTCGCCGGCGTAGGGGCTGCGCAGCATGCGCCAGGGCAGGGTCACTGGTCCGAGGTGGAGGCCCATCAGGGGGTAGGCGGCGCCGGCGGCCAGGACGTCGTCGAGGGCGCCGAGGTCGTTGAGGACTTCGAGGGTGCGGGGCTGGATGCCTTTGGCGCGTGACCCGTCGAAACTTCCGTCGGCCTTGTCGATGATGCGCACCGTCAGCCCGCGGCGGGTGAGGTCGATGGCCAGCGCGGTGCCGACGGGTCCGGCGCCAACGATCAGGACGTCGGGTTGGGTTGGTCTGGTCATGAGTTGCTCCCTTCGGAGTGGGAGTCGATGAAGGCGGCCAGGTGCGCCGCAACGTCTGCGGGTCGTTCGTAGGGCGCCATGTGGCCACAGTCGCGCGCGTGGGTCTGCTTGCCGCGCAACAATTGGCGCGCGGTGTCGAGGCTGGTGATGCGAGTGACCGGGTCGTGTGTGCTCCAGATCAACTGTGTGGGGATGCGGTGCCCGCCGGTGTCGCGGTAGAGCGGTGTCTGGTCGACGAGGGGAAAGTTTTGCGGTCGGCTCTGTGGGGTTTCCTGAGTCACTTTGGAGCATCCCTCCCGGTCCATCACAGCGGCCCACCCCAGCCTAGCGAATGATCGTTCACATTGGAACAGTTCTTAGGTGAACTAATCGGGAGTATCGTGGCTATTGTGCAAAAACCAAGCGATCCCTATAGCGAGTTCGGCTACTACGTGCATCGGGTTGTGACCTTGCTCGACAAGCGCGGTGATGCGATGTTCCGGAGCGAGCTGGGCATCAGCCTGCGCCAATTTCTGCTGCTGCGACTGATTGAAATGGGGCCCCAAATGCCGTCCCAGCAGCTGATCGCGGATCGCCTCGGCGTCGCCAAAAGCGCGGTCAGCAGGCATATCGACATCGCCCGCCGAACCGGTTGGATCCAGGTCGAAGTTTCAGCACAGTCCCGCCGACAAAACAGCGTCGCCCTGACACCGGCAGGCCAGCAGCTGCTCGCCCAAGCAAAGACCCTCATCGAAACGTCCGAGCTCCAAGGCTTTGCCGATCTACCCGCAGCAGATGTCAAGGCCACTATTCGTACACTCAAAGCGCTGCACCAGAAGCTGAACGAGCAGGTGCTTCCCCAGCCCTAGCCGCTCACGCGACGTGTCACCGCACCCGTCAGGACCGCAACACCATCCGTTCGCCCGCTCCAAAAGTCGCACTACGCAGCCAGCGTTCGGGCCGTGCGTCAGGCCCGTCTCAGGTGGGTGATGACGGTGCCTTGGTGAAACCGCATTACGGGTCGGGCACCGCTGATATCCCAGACCGAAGCGTGCCGGCTCGACACGGAGTCACCTGATGCGCGGTAAGTGGCTAGGACCAGATCTGAGGACAGCGGGACGAAGTGCCATTCGTCGACCTCGGGCGGGGTGCGGCTTCGCTCGGCAGGAAGTGCTGCGATGATCTCGTCGCGAGTCCAGAGGCGGCCCGAACGCCCGATCTCCACGAAATCGCGATGCAGAAGATTGTTCAGACGCACGCTGTCCTGCCTGACGGAAACAGACATGAGTTCGAGCTCTGCCGCCATGAGAGCCGCCTCGTAGTCCATCAGGCAAGCATTTCATTGATCCACGCCTCGCTGAGGATGATCCTGACGACAGACAAGGAGTGATTGATGCCGGACAAGAACTCGAGGTCCCCTCGGTCCAAGTGGCGTTGCAGCTCGTCAGGTGGGAGCTCGAGCACCTGCTGGGCTTCCATGTCATGCAACCGTGACATCGATAAGCTTGTTGCGGTACCGCGACATCGAGGTGCTCGGGGGCCGGTGACGTCACACCTTGCGAACGCAACGGGCGGAGGCGATGATGCGCGAAGTGTTCGGCTCGACCAATCACGGCTACGGCGCCCGCGCCGGCTGGCCGATTCCCCACCTTGGCCGTCACAACCAGCGTCGTCCCGACGACGGGAGCACCGGTGGTCGATAAATCTCACCCGAACGTCCGACCTCGTCGCAGCGGCGGATGGCTTCTGGCCGGATACGTTGGTGCTGCAGGGTTTTTCGTTCAAGAGATGGCGTTGCGTCGACCCGGTACCGCGGCCAGCTTGAAAGCGTCAGACGACGACAAGGGCACCACCCGAGCGCTGTTAGCGTCAGCCGGTGCCAGCTACGTGCTGCCCTTGCTGCTGTATCGGCTCCAACTGGCCCGCATGCCGTCGGTGGCTGCCGCCGCCGGGCTGCTCATGCAACTGTGTGGATTTGCTCTGCGCGTGTGGTCCATGAGCACATTGGGCAGTTTCTACACTCGGACCTTGCGCACCGCCCAGGATCAGATCGTCATCGACACAGGCCCGTATCGACTGATTCGCCACCCCGGATATGCCGGCGCACTGCTGGTATGGGTTGGCTTGGCGCTGACCTCTCGCAGCGCACCCGCGGTAGTCCTAGTCACTGGACTGATGGGTCGCGTTTACTGGCGACGAATATCCGCCGAAGAAGTTCTCCTGCAAGGAAATCTGCCGGACTACGACTCCTACATCGACCGAACCAAGATGCTCGTTCCCCATGTCTGGTAAGCGCTATCCCGGGCCGACTGCCCTTAGCGTTGAGTTGGCCCTCGCTTCTGCCGCATCGACGGTTTGCGCAAGGAGCACGGCGATGGTGGTGGGTCCGACACCACCGGGCACGGGCGTGATGAGTCTGGCGCGTTCGGCGGCTGCGCTGTATTCGACGTCGCCGATGTTTCCCGGGTTGTAGCCGGCGTCGATGACGATCGCGCCCGGTCTGATCCAGTCACCTTTAATGAGTTCGGGTCGGCCTGCCGCGGCGATGAGAATATCTGCCTCGCTGACGTTGGCCGCGAGGTCGTGGGTTTTGGAATGGCAGTAGGTGACGGTCGCATCTTTGGCGAGCAGAAGCATTCCGACTGGTTTACCCAGGATGGGGCTGCGGCCGATGACGATGGCATGTTGGCCGGCGGGGTCGACGTGGTAGGCGTCGAGCAAGCGCATGATGCCGCCCGGGGTGCAGGATTGAAATCCCTTGATACCCAATGCCATCCCGGCAAATGATGCGCACGTGACGCCATCGACGTCCTTGGTTGGTGTGATCGCTTCGAATACTTGGCGCTCGTCAACGCCCTCGGGCATCGGGTGCTGCACCAGGATGCCGTCCACGGTGTCGTCGGCGGCCAGCGCGCCGACGAGCCCGACCGCCTCGTCGGTGGTGGCCGCGGCCGGCAGGCGATGCTGGCGGGAGTTCAGGCCAGTAGATCGGCAGCGGTTGGCCTTCATGCGCACGTAAGTGTCAGAGGCGGGGTCATCGCCCACCAGGACGGTCGCAAGAACCGGTTTGCGCCCGTGGGCTCGCTCGAAGCGTGCGGCTCGCCCAGCGGTGTGGGAAAGAATCGTCTTGGCAACGGCAGTACCATCAAATACGGTGGCGCTCATGGGTGCTCCTCACAAGTGAGGAGCACCCAGGCGTTCGATGCTTCCTAGCTCTGCTTCCCGGTGGTGTCCCACCTACGCCAGTCGCGTCATTGTCATCTTAGCGGCTCGACATCCTCGCCGAGCAGATACAGGCAACCACCGCTCGCAAGTTAATGACGGCGAACTTCGACCCGACGACGCGCTTGCCATCAGCCAACTGGTAGATGCTGGCCACGGGAGCTGGAACTGCAGCACGGGACGCGGTGAAATTCCTCGAACACGCCTGGCGAGGTGTTCGTCGGGGATGTGGATGATCGAGTACCACGCACAGACGCCCCCGACTCTGCTATTGCCGGCCGCAAGACTGGTCATCGATCCGACTGTGAACGACAAGTCGGGGTTGAGCCGTTGCGCCTGGGCAACCGTATTCGATGACACGTCGAGGCCGCATACCTTGAGACCGCACTTGGCCAGCATGGTTGTGATCGCACAACCGACCCGCATCCCACATCGATGACGGCGCTGTTCGGGCCGTTGGCAATCAGCCCGGCGAACGCCGTGAGCATCGCGAGGTCTACTGGCGTGTCGTCGAGATTTGGTGAAACCGCTCGGCGTACGGCGCGCCAGTCCGGTCATAACCATCCCGCGTCTCGGCCACGAAATCCGGGATCTTCACGTCGAGCATCTTCTCTCGGCGACAACGACCGGCGGGTTTGATCCACGGTCGGTGTTAGTTCAGAATCTCGGCGAGCGTGTGCCAGCGGCGGTGGCGGTGACGAAACATGACCCGAATGAATAGTCGTGTTGGTGCTCCGCGGAGCCCGTCGTCGGTCTCGATTTCGTCGGTGTAGCGGCAGCGACGCTCGTCGACGGGCTCGAAGATGAGCCGGTGCTTCCAGGTCCGCACGGGTCCGCCGTGTTCGTGGGTGTAGATCTCGGTCGGGTCGAGTCGTTTGATTCTGATGTGGTGGGTCCAGCCGGGGATAACGCCGAACCACCACAACCGCGCTGATCCCTCGGTCCCGGGCTCAATGTGTTCGGGCACCTTAAGGCGATACAGGCGCAGAACTGGACTCAAGACATAGGCCATCACGGCCGGTTTGCGTGCCAGCCCGGCGGCCGCGTCCGCAGACATCGGCAACTCAGTAGTTAGGGTCACCTTACTCACATGTGTATCGTGCGCCTGCCGGCCAACGACACGCAAGGGCCGCCGATACGGGGTGCGTGGCGACTGCGATCCACGATCACGGGGCCGTAGTTGATCAGGACTCGGAATTTCGGCTGGTGGTCGAATCCGTCTGGAAGCGCGCGCTGAGTTGGTCGGAGCGAACCCGTCCTCGCGTACGTCCACACGGTCGATGACAAACGCACTCGACAGACTGACTCGCTACTGTGAGCGGCGTGCCCGACCAGCTGCACCAGTTGCGGAATCAGCTGGTCGATGGACTTCGAGAGTCGGGGCACGTGACCAGCGAGCAGGTGGAAGCGGCGTTCCGAACAGTCCCTAGGCATGTGTTTGTGCCATGCGTTGAAACGGAGCTCGCTTATCGCGATATGCCGTTTTCGATTAAGTCTGATGCTCATGGGGTTCCGATCAGTTCGTCGTCGCAGCCGGCGATCATGGCCCGGATGCTCGAACAACTCGACGTGCGGCCAGGCCATCGTGTCTTGGAGATCGGAACGGGCAGCGGCTACAACGCCGCGCTGCTAGCTCACTTGGTCGGTGCGAGCGGCTCTGTGGTGTCAGTCGACATCGACGACGACCTCGTCGAAGACGCCCGTGCCCACCTGGCCGACGCCGAAGCGTCGCAGGTGACCGTCGGTTGCGGTGACGGCGGACTCGGGTGGACAGAGCGAGCCCCTTACGACCGCATCATCGCCACGGTTGGGGTATCGGACATCTTCCCCGCATGGGTTGCCCAACTTGCGCCCGACGGTCGGCTGGTTGCGCCATTGGACTTGCGCGGTCCACAGCGCTCGATCGCCTGGCAGCGAGTCGGCGATCATCTGGAAAGCGTCTCGGTGGTCAGGTGCGGGTTCATGCGCTTGCGGGGTGCGTTCGCAGGCCCTGAGCCCATCCGCAGGATCAGCCTCGAACCTCCCGTCTTCCTCGGCGCGGCCGAACACAATGCCGTGGACGACGACGCACTGTCTGCGGCGCTGGGCCAGCCGGGCGCCGACCTGGCCAGCGGAGTTCGCGCCACACTCGACGAAGTATCAGACGGGCTGAGCTTATGGCTGGCGTTGCACGAACCCGCGATGGCGTGGGTGTCCTCGATCAGCGCGGCAGCAGATCGCGCACTAAACCTTGGTGTGTACTACGCGGTCCGCAAACCAGTAAGCCTCGGTGCAGCCGCGATACTCGGCGCCGGCTCGCTTGCAGCACTCGTACGCCTCGACGACAACCAACCCTTCGAACTCGGCGCCCTGCCTCTTGGGCCCGGCGGCCACAGCCTCGCGCAGCGCTTCGTTGACCACATTCGCGACTGGGACACCCGCGGGCGACCCGGGACCGCAGGGCTGCACGTAACCGCCTATCCACATGACAACGCCCTTGTCGGGCTCCCCGACTCAGGCAGCGTCATCGACAAAAGGCACAACCGCCTGACTCTCACATGGGCGTCGTAATCGCTGCGGCACCAGTTAAGTCCGAACGGCCACACCGAACCAGCCTAGGCAGAGGGCATCTACTGACCCTAAGACTCATCACACCTGTAGAACGCCGTCGCTGCAAAGGCTCAGCACCGCAGCGGGCTTCCCGAAACGGGCTGACCGGCAAGGAAACGCGCACCTGATGATTGGTCTTCATCCTGACCCGGGACTTGGTTGCGCAGCAGAGCGCCAACCGCATGTATACGTCAAAACGACAATGGCATTAGGGCAATTCCGCAGATATTCAAAATCGTGGAGTTCGAGATTTAGGTCGGCGCCGGGCGGTTGAGTTCTGCCATCAGCCCGCGGTTGGCTTCGCGGGATGCGGCGAGTTCTTCCTCCAGTTCGGTGATGCGGTTGTCGCGGTCGAGTAGTAGTTGCTTGTGGCGTTCAAGGTCATCCTGCAGTGCTGCGGTCGATGTAGGCGCTCCCAATCCGCTTCGCTCGAATGCCTGCTGTCCGAACGCTTCTGAGAGGCGGTCTTCGAGATCGCGGATGCGCTGGGATAGTCGACTGTTTGACGCGTGGAGATTGGCGTTTTCGGCCAGCACCGACCGGTGGCTGATCGTAGTCGCAGCCGGCGACGGGTTGTCGATGCTGTCGGCGGCAGCAGCCAGTACCGCTGAACGCAGGTCGTCGTGGCGATGGATGAACGATCGGTGCACGCCGGCTCGATCCGCGGTAGCGGAGATCGTGATCTCCGACCCGTCCCCGTGCATGTCGGTAATGGCTTTGTGCACTCGTGCTCGGCGGCGTTCGACATCGCGGCGCCTGGACGCGGCGAGCGGTGTGTCAGCGGTCTGCATCAGTCGCACTTTCGTCATGGGTGGGCGGTTGGATCGGGGGGAAACCGAGGTGAACTGTCTGCCTAGTGGTGCGCACGACGGCGACGGCGTCGTTGATCAGCTGCTGGTCCTCGGCGCTCAGTTCGGACAGGTCGGCTTCGATTCGGCGGATCAGGCCGCGCAGCTGGCTGATCTCTTGGTCTCGCGGAGTGAGTTGTTCTTTGGCCCAGTCCTGCAGATCGGTAGCGGCTTCAAGACGTGCTCGGTCGGCGAGCAGTTGCTGCAGATACGACTTCAGCTCGGGCAAGTAGGACGGGTCGCTGCGGAAATGTCCGCAGCCCAGGCAGGTGAACTTGTAGGGGCAGGATTGACCTCCCGCTTTGACGTTCGCCGGTTCGGTGCAAATCCCGAACGGTACGGCTACCTGGCCCACACGCATCCGGGCGTGGGCTTCGGTGAGCAGTCCTTGGATGCCGTGGAAAACGCGGCGGCCCTGGCCGTCGAACTGGTGGGCGCTGACCCGGTCGATCGCCACGCGGACGCGCTTTTCAGTGACCTGGTAGTAGCCCATTGTCGTCTGCATGGAATCGTGACCCATCAAGTCCCGCAACACATCTGGCGGAACGCCTTCGTCTGCGTGCCGTTGAGCGTAGCTGTGCCGGTAGGAGTAGGGCACGATGGAACGTCGGTCGAACTTCTCTTGGCGTTCGACCCCGTCGGGTCCACGAACCGTGGTGACCAGTTTGTCGGCGATCGAGTCGATGAAGTCGCGGTGCAGCTTGCCGAAGGCAGGTTCGGACGCAGGTTTAAAACCGTTGCAGTTCTGACGGTCCTTGGGGAACAGCATCAGGCGGTAGTCGTCGCTGTCAGGGAACCGTTCTCTGACTTCGGCCTGTTGATCCAGGATGATCCGGGCGGTGGCCTCGGCGATTGGCAGTCGTCGGTTGGGCCGGTTGTTCTTCGAATCGGTGTAAATCAGTACGGCCTTGTCTGCGTCGTCGCGGACCAAGCAGTCGATACGCAGTTTGCAGATTTCATCGGGGCGCCGGCCGGTGTCGATGAGCAGCTCGATCATGCGTCGGGCGTCGGTGCCGCTGCGGTGCGCGACGACATCGAGGTTGTCGTTGATGATTCGCAACACCCATGCCGGCAATCCGCGGCCGGCCTCCTCCTCGATCGGGTGCGACGGAATGTCGTTGCGACCCAAGTGGAAATCGTCGGGCAGACCGGCCGCGGGACCGTCGATGCGAGTCAGCCCCAGTACGCGGATGTCATGCAGGAAACGTTTGAGATAACGCGACCGGCTCAGCCGGGTATACGCGGTCATCTCCCCGGTGCGTTCCTTGTGCGCCATCCTGTTGATCAAAGCCACGATGTCGCGGCGGCCGAGTTCGGCAGGAGTGATGCCGTTGTCGCTCCGGGTCTCTCTGAGGCATTCCGAGAGCATCGTGACCGCCGCCACGACAGTCTTGGCGGTACCGCCGCCTTGTCTGCCGCGGTGCTGGGGAAGGTTGTCCTCGGCCCACTGTTTCGCAGTTTCTTTCAGCCAGGGCTGGCTGATATCAGCGAACGACAAATTCCAGTGTGCGAACCCGAAGACCCCGAGGTCCCACACATCTTTAGTCCGTTCGGTCTCCGGGGTGCTCAGCGTGCGGTCAAGCAAGGTGCGCAGCGACCGTATCAGGACCGCGGCGTCGCTGCGCAGGCTGCTGACCTCCATGTCGGACAGGTCGTAGATACTGGTCGACTCGGTGTGCCTCAGTGCCCCGACGATTGCACGCAGACCGGTCACCAACGTCCTGGTTCCGGCGTCGGTTCGGGTCTGCAGTGCCACGAGCAGTTCAAGTTGGGTGACTTTTGCAAGGCCTTTGAAGATCACGTAATGGTCGGCGTTAATCGGATCTGCGATCCGGCGCCAGTAGTCGAAATCCGGATTCGCATGACGCTTCCGGTAGGCGGCCCAACGGATTCGGTGGTTCTGGCACAAATCACCGGCCCGCGACTCCGCTTCCCGCGAGCAGGCCGCGACCGTGCACCGCCCGTGTGCGGGCAACGGCTTGGCCGTCGTCACGAAGGCGTCCACAGTCAGGTCCGTCTTCTGCCACTGCGAGCGGTGGGTAGCGCACAGGCCGCAGGTGAATGCGGACATGCGGCCACAGTCGGCGACTCGGCACAGATGCTGACCAAATACCTTTTTATTGCAGGGTATTTGGGCGAACTCCTCCAAGGACACAGCGCTTTGCTTGAACCGCTCGATGCAAACCGAACACAGATCGACGCCCGGCGTTCGCACCCCAGCAGTGCAGTCGACGACCACACACTTGCGCAGGCCCAGCAGCGGGTGGTCCCGCCGCGGAGCGAAGACCTCCGCGACGGGGTCCCAACCGGCGGCGTCCAAGAAATCCTCACGCAGCGCCGCACGCAAAGCGTCGATCCGGGTCGGGTCGGCAGAGCCGGGATCAGGCAGAAGGCGCAGCGGAGCGGACGTCGTCATTCGTTCTCTCCTGTCACGTCAAGGGCAAGTCGGGGTGTCGGCACCCTGTCGACCGCTGCGCGCAAGCGCTGCTCGGACGGGTGCAAATACACCTGGCTGGAGGTGATGAACGCGTGACCGAGCAGTTCACGGATCTCGTCGAGAGTCGCGCCGGCGGCCACCACATTTGTCGCGAAGCCGTGGCGCAACTGGTGCGGGTGGATGCGCCGGGCCAACCCGGCGCGGCGCGACAAATCGGCAAGCAGCTCGTTGAGAGCCGCCGGTCGCATCGGCGAACCTATCGGTTCGCGAAAGAGGTTGACCAGCAAGAAATCACACGCTCGGGCCTCTCGGCACGCGTTTCGCTCCAGCATGTACTGGTCGAATGCCTGCACGATCATCCAGTCCACGGGAACCACCCGCGAGCGGCGCGACTTCGCGGTCGCGCCGTTGGCGTTGTCCCGGCGACAGACGTGCACGTGCTCCCCGCGCACGCTGCATCCCAGCCGCGTGGAGTCGGGCACAAGGTGCACGTCTTGCATTCGCAGCCCGGTCAGTTCACCGCGGCGGTGGCCGATGCGCCACAACGCCAAGATGATGAAGCGGTCCCGCGCATTGCGGCATGCTCCGAGCAGCGCCAAAACCTCCTCGCCAGTGACCGCGTCGACAACCCGCTGCGGTTCGGAAAGACGGTGTCGTGGTTTGGTTCTCATGCCGAGTTGAGGTCCGCCCCGAATATCGCGGGGCAGGTCGAAGTCCTCCACAACGTCGAACAAGATGTTCAGAACGCTGTCATCGACCTCTCCGACGGCGGCGGCGTGCCGGAAGAACTCGCGGACCGCCGCCAACACCACGTTGACCCGGCGAGGCCCGCGCACGACCCGTGCAACCGCGCCCGGTGTGCGATCGGGGTCGAAATGCTGCAGCCAGTAGACGAACCGCCCGAATTGGCCGGGGGTAGTGCGCCAGTCGCGTTCGATCGCGGCGCACCACTGAAAGAACAGC
>JAQTVU010000151.1 GCA_028706695.1 Mycobacterium sp. | reverse complement strand
GATCGAGACCTCGACTCTGACCGGCGCGCAGATGGTGGCGCTGGGCGGCCGGATACCGGGGGTGATGGGCAGCAGCGACTTCCGCGACCGGGTCGCCGCGATCTCGCAGCGGATGGGTGAGAACGGCTGGCCGATGCCACTGCCCGAAGAACTCAAGGACGACTTGAAATCCACGGTGGCCGACCTGGCCAACGTCAGCAATCAGCGCTTCGCCGGCATGCTGGTGGCCGGGGTTTTCCTGCGCGAGTTCGTCACCGACGGGGTGGCCTGGGTGCATATCGACGTGGCGGGCCCCGCATACAACGCCGGCGGCCCCTGGGGATACACCCCCAAAGGCGCGACGGGTGTGCCGACCCGCACGATATGCGCGGTGCTCGAAGACATCTGCGAGAACGGCTAGCGGCACGGTCGGCCGGGCCGGCGTCGCGCCGGCTACCTGGTCAGCAGCGAGATCACCGCGCGGCTCACCTTACGTCTCGGCCAGCCCGTCGCGCCGTCGGCGGCCAGCGCGGCGTTGGCCGCGTTGCGTCCGCACGCACCGTGCACCGAGCCTCCCGGAGTGGCCGACGCGCTGCCCAGATACAGTGCCTCGATCGGGGTTTCCGCCCGCCCCATCCCGGCTGCCGGGCGAAATACCAGCATCTGTTGCAGCTGGGCGCTCCCCCCGTTGAGCGCGCCCAGGTGCAGATTGGCATCACTGGCTTCCAGATCCGATGGGCGTTGCAGGAATCGGCCGATCACCGCCGAACCGAAACCCGGGGCATGCTCTTCGATCACCTGGTCCATCGCCTCGGCGAGCCGCTCGGACGCCGCATCGTCGGCCACGTTGCGCGGCAAATGCGTGTAGGCCCAAACGCTTTCGGTGCCCTCCGGGGATCTGCTCGGGTCCGCCGTGGTGGTCTGGCCCAGCAGCATGAACGGGTGCTCGGGCACCACCCGGGTGTTCAAGTCGGCCATCCAGCGGATCAGCCCATCCCCGTCGGCCCCAAGGTGAACCGTGCCGGCTGCTCGCAGGCTGTCCGCGCGCCAAGGAATCCGGCGGTCCAGCGCATAGTTGACCTTCACCACCGGCGGATCCCAGATGTAGTGCTCGAGTTCCGCGCGCAGGCCGGCCGGCACCACGTCGGCGGGAAGCATATCGCAAAACAGCTGCGGCGCAGCGACATCGGCGATGACCGCTCGGCGTGCGGCCACCGCGCGGCCCGCGTCGGTGATCACCCCGACGGCACGGCGTCCCCGGACCCGGATGCCCGAAACGTTCTGGCCGCATTCGATACGCGCGCCCGCCGACCGGGCCCGGCTGACCAGGGCCGCCGTCAACTGACCCGATCCGCCGACAGGCACCGGCCAGCCGTAGTCCTGGGCGAACATGGTCATCAAAAAACCCATCGCCCCGCTGCCCGGCGCATCCGGAGGTATGTCTGCGTGCATCGCGTTGCCCAGCAACAGTATTCGCGGCGCCTCGCCGTCGAATAGCTGCTCCACCATGGTGTTGGCGGGCTGGACCATCAGCTTTGCGAGGCGCACGGCATCGGAGGTGCCTAGTTTTCCCAACAGCCGCAGCATGGGACGCACCGGCGGAAAAGGTGACAGCATCGCATCCAGCAGTGGCGACTTAATCCGTTGCCACAGTTCCACGACGCGCCACCAGTTTTCGCCGTCGGCGGGTTCGCGCCGCGCCAATTCCGTTGCGGTGCGAGCCGGGTCGTGATGAATGATCGGCGGGTCGTGGTCGGTCGCGCTGCGCGGGTGGCCCACCACGGCCGGCGCGTGTGACCAGCGCAGTCCGTGATCCTGAAGCTGCAGGGCCGCCATCACCGGTGAGGCGACCGTCATCGGGTAAAAGGAGCTGAACAGGTCGGTGATGTAACCCGGTGTCAGCTCGGCGCTGCGCACCGCGCCGCCGGGTTGCGGCTGGGCTTCGAGCACTAGCACGTCCCATCCGGCGTCGGCCAGCATCGAGGCGGCGACCAGGCCGTGATGGCCCGCGCCGATGACTACGGCGTCGGCGGTATCGGGCACCTCACTTCACCTGACTCGGCTCCAGATGTTCGGCCAGCGCCGCCAGCCGCAGCAGGCACTCCCGGTTGCGCGGATAGACCACCGCCCGGGCGAGGCGATCCGGGATGAGCGCCACCGGCCCCCGGACGGGCACCTCGATCATCGCCACCCGACAACCGTTGGGAGTCTTCTGCAGGCGCAGGGTGATCCGCGCGGAACCCAGTGCGCCCAGATGCGCGCACAACACCAGCTCGCGCTGCGGGTCGCAGCGCTGGACCTCCGTCGAGTCGTTGATCAGCACCGGCCACACCCCGACCGAGTGCTTGATGCAGGCCCCGGGCTGCGGCCAATCCGGGTCGACGGCTCGGGTGCGGCTGTTGCCGACCACCCACTGGGTGTAGGTCCAGCCCTGCGCCATCACTTCCCAGACCCGCTCGCACGGCGCGGCTGTCTCACGGCTCGCAATTTTCACGGCAGAGTCCTTCCGCGTCTTCGACTATTCGCCGTAGGTACCCGTCCGACCGAAAATCATGCATCCGAGCGGTCAACTTCACGTTTACGCCTCACGCCGCGGGCTAATCTCATGATCGAAACCCCTGCAGAAAGGCGGATCGTGACGCTGCGACGGTTAATCATCGGAGTGGGCGCCGTACTTTTGCTGGCCGGCGTAATCGGGTTGTTGTCGCCGGTCTCGATCCCCGACGGCAACGGCAACTCCATCGGGTGCGGCAACGCCGTGGCCACCGATCTGTCCGGGGCGCGCAGCGCAGAGCAGAAGAGCGTGGCGAGCGTGCCGATCCTCAACCAGGTCATCCCGCACACCGACTACGTGGCGAACTGCCAGTCGTCGGTGGGCGGTCGCCGCGCGTGGACCATCCCGTTGACCGTGGTCGGGATCGTCGCGATCGGTGGCGCGCTGCTGATGCGTCGATCCGCAGGCGCCGAGCCGTCGGTCTAGATCACCCGCAGGCGCGCGGTGCTGCGCAGGGCCTGCGGCGCCAGGCGTGAGATGGCGTAGAACACGTAGGCTTCCGGGGCGACCGGGCGGATCGGCTTGTTCTTCCGGACCGAAGACACGATGGCGTCGGCGACGTTCTCGGGCCCGTAGTGGCGCAGCGCGAACAACATGGCCAGTTGCCCGCGCCGGCTGTCGACGCGGTCGGCGCCGCCGGCGGGCGCGTCCAGGCGCGTGGTCTTGATGATGTTGGTGTTGACGATGCCGGGGCAGACGGTGGTCAGCCCGATCCCGGCGGTATCCAGCTCGGCGCGCAGGCAGTCGGAGAACATGAAAGTCGCAGCCTTGGAACTGCAGTAGGGACTCAACGACTGCAGCGGGGAGTAGGCGGCCATCGACGCGACGTTGACGATGTGTCCGCCGGTGCCGCGTTCGACCAGGCGCCGGCCGAAGGACCGGCAGCCGTTGACCACGCCGCCGAAGTTGACGTCCATCACCCGGTCGAACTGCTCGGCGGGGGTGTCCAGGAACGCGCCGGCGTGTCCGATGCCGGCGTTGTTGACCACGACATCGGGGATGCCGTGCTCGGCGCTGACCTGCTCGGCGAACGCCTCCACCGCCTCGGCGTCGGAGACATCGAGCACGTACGGGTGGGCGATACCGCCCCGGGCGGCGACCTGTGCCGCGGTCTCCTTGACGGAGGCCTCGTCGACGTCGCTGACGACCACCTCGGCGCCCCGGGCCGCGAACGCCAAGGCGGTCTCCCGGCCGATGCCGCTGCCCGCGCCGCTGACGGTGACCAGCGTGTCGCCGAATTCCCCGCGCGGACGCCCGACCTGCGCGCGCAGCAGCGTACGGGTGGGGGGTCTGCCCTCGGCCAGGTCGGCGAAGTCGTGCACCGCGGCCGCCATCGCCTGCGGGTGCGACATCGGCGAGAAATGTCCGGCCCCGATGTCGCGACGCCACAGCCGCGGCACCCAGCGTGCGGTTTGGTCATAACCGTGGGGTCGCACGTAGGGGTCCGCGGTGTTGACGATGAGCTGCACCGGCACGTCGACCACCGCGATCGGCCGCTTCCGGGAGAACGACCGGAAGTAGTTGGCTCGATAGGTCTTCACCGAGCGGGCCGCGTCGGCGGCCAGCGAGGCGGAGTGGTGGATCTGGTCGGTGGGGACGTTGCCGACCATGTGGCGCCGGATCAGCGCGCTCGAGAGCGCCACCCGCAGCACCAGCGGGGCCAGCAGCGGTGTCGAGAAGAACGCCATGTAGGTAAGCCGCAGCGCCTGGTCGATTGCGCGCAGGAAGGTACGCGGGCGCCACGGCCGTCGCAAACCGTGCAGGACGTATCCGACCAGCTGGTCTTGGCTCGGGCCGGACACCGATGTGAACGACGCGACCCGGTCAGCGGCAGCTGGGCGGCGCAGATACTCCCACACGCCGACCGACCCCCAGTCGTGGGCCAGGACATGCACCGGCCGGCCGGGGCTCAGCTCGCCGGTCACCGCCGCGAAGTCGTCGGCGAACCGCTCCATGGCGTAGGCCGCGACGGGCTTGGGCGCCGACGACCGGCCGACACCGCGGTTGTCGTAGCGGATGACGTGAAACCGCTCGGCGAGCAGCGGGGCCACGCCGTCCCATAGCACGTGTGAGTCGGGAAACCCGTGCACCAGCACGACGGGCGGGCCCTCCCGGTCGCCTTCTTCGTAGACGGCGATGCGCGCGCCGTCCGTGCTCTGGACGAACCGCTCGGTTACCTGTTGTGTTGCCGGCATCGGACCTCCCCCACCCGCGATCGCTGGCTGTCAGTGGCCACACCGTAGCAAGCGGGTCCGGGGCGCCCGGCGCCGAGCGCGTCCGCCCTGGACGTCGGCCGGGCCGCGGGCAGTGCGCGGGCAGTGACAGGATAGCTTTGACATTGACTTGGGTATCACGCCGGTACGTCGGGGGCGTGGCGGCCCAGACGTCGACCCGCGCCGACCACTTGCGATCGAGGAGTCAACAACGATGGCCTTCTCCGTCCAGATGCCCGCACTCGGCGAGAGCGTCACCGAGGGGACCGTCACCCGCTGGCTTAAGCAGGAGGGCGACACGGTTGAAGTAGACGAGCCCCTCGTCGAGGTGTCCACCGACAAGGTCGACACCGAGATCCCGTCGCCGGCCGCCGGGGTACTGACCAAGATCGTCGCCCAGGAGGACGACACCGTCGAGGTCGGCGGCGAACTCGCCGTCATCGGCGAGGCTTCCGAGGTCGGCGGGTCGTCGCCGGAACCTGCCCAGCCGAGCCGGCCGCAACCCGAAACAGCCGCCGCCCCCGCCGCCGAGCCGGAGCGTCCGGCCGCGGCGCCGGCCCGGCCCGCACCACCGGCGTCGCCGGCTTCCGGTGACGGGGCCGCCGCGACCCCGGTGCTGATGCCCGAGCTCGGTGAGTCGGTGGCCGAGGGCGTGGTCACGCGTTGGCTGAAGAAGGTCGGCGACTCGGTCGAGGTCGACGAGCCGCTGGTGGAGGTCTCCACCGACAAGGTGGACACCGAGATCCCGTCGCCGGTGGCCGGTGTCCTGGTCAGCATCACCGCCGAGGAAGACGCCACCGTGCCGGTGGGCGGCGAGCTGGCGCGGGTCGGCGCCGGCTCCCAGGCCGCACCCCCGCCCGAGCCCGCACCGGAATCCGCCCCACCACCCAAGGCGGAGGCGAAACCGGAACCGAAGCCGGAACCGGCTCCCCGGACCGAGACCGAAGCCGAGCCCGCATCGGCCGGGGAGCCTCCGGCTCCCGGGGGCAGCCCGTACGTGACCCCGCTGGTCCGGAAGCTGGCCAGCGAGAACAACATCGACCTTGGCGAGGTCATCGGCACCGGGGTGGGTGGCCGGATCCGAAAGCAAGACGTGCTCGCCGCTGCCGAGCGCAGACAACGGGCCCAGCAGGCGCCGCCGTCCGCACCCGCCGCCGCACCCGCCGCCAACGCCCCGGCGGCCACGCCCGGTGCGGCGCCCGCGCTGGCGCACCTGCGCGGCACCACCCAGAAGGCCAGCCGGATCCGCCAGATCACCGCGGCGAAGACGCGCGAGTCACTGCAGGCCACCGCACAGCTCACTCAAACCCATGAGGTCGACATGACCAGGATCGTGGCGTTGCGGGCCAAGGCCAAGACGGCATTCGCCGAGCGCGAAGGGGTGAACCTGACCTTCCTGCCGTTCATCGCCCGGGCGGTCATCGACGCGCTGAAAACCCATCCCAACATCAACGCCAGCTACAACGAGGACACCAAGGAGATCACCTACTTCGACGCTGAGCATCTCGGCTTTGCCGTCGACACCGAGCAGGGTCTGCTCTCCCCCGTGATCCACAACGCC
>JAQTVU010000150.1 GCA_028706695.1 Mycobacterium sp. | reverse complement strand
CGAGCCGCAGACCGGGATCGAGGTCCACAGGTACGGCGCCCACCTGTTCCACACCTCCAACAAGAAGGTCTGGGATTACGTGCGGCAGTTCACCGAATTCACCGACTACCGCCACCGCGTCTTCGCGATGCACAACGGGCAGGCATACCAGTTCCCCATGGGGCTGGGGCTGGTGTCGCAGTTCTTCGGCAAGTACTTCTCACCCGCCGAAGCGCGCCGGCTCATCGCCGAGCAAGCCGCCGAAATCGACCCCGCGGCCGCGCGCAACCTCGAGGAGAAGGCGATCTCGCTGATCGGCCGGCCGCTCTACGAGGCATTCGTCAAGGGCTACACCGCCAAGCAGTGGCAGACCGACCCCGTCGAGCTGCCGGCCGCCGTCATCAATCGGCTCCCGGTGCGCTACACCTTCGACAACCGCTACTTCAGCGACACCTACGAGGGGCTGCCGGTCGACGGGTACACGGCCTGGCTACAAAATATGGCCGCCGACGACCGCATCGAGGTGCGCCTCGACACCGACTGGTTCGACGTGGGCGACGGGCTGCGCGCCGACAGCCCGGCGGCGCCCGTGGTGTACACCGGCCCGCTGGACCGCTACTTTGGCTACGCCGAAGGCCGGCTGGGCTGGCGGACCCTGGATTTCGAGGTGGAGGTGCTGCCCGTGGCGGACTTCCAGGGCACGCCGGTGATGAACTACAGCGATGTCGACGTCCCCTACACCCGCATCCACGAGTTCCGCCACTTCCACCCCGAGCGCGACCATCCCAGCGACAAGACGGTGATCATGCGCGAATACTCGCGATTCGCCGAAGACGACGACGAACCCTACTATCCGATCAACACCGAGGCCGACCGCGCCGTGCTGGCCGCCTACCGGGCGCGGGCCAAATCCGAGACCGTGGCCGCGAAGGTGCTGTTCGGCGGCCGGCTGGGCAGCTACCAATACCTGGACATGCACATGGCGATCGCCAGCGCACTGAACTTGTACGACAACGTCTTGGCGCCGCACCTGCGCGACGGCGTCCCGCTGAACGGAGAGACGGGCGAATGACCGCCGTGAGCCTGCTGGCCCGCATCATCCTGCCGCGTCCAAGTGAGCCCCTCGACGTGCGCAAGCTGTACCTGGAAGAGTCGATCACCAACGCCCGGCGCGCGCACGCGGCCAGCCGCACCTCGCTGCAGATCGGCGCGGAGTCCGAGGTGTCGTTCGCCACCTACTTCAACGCGTTCCCGGCCAGCTATTGGCGGCGCTGGTCGACGCTCACGTCGGTGGTGCTGCGCGTCGAGCTGGCCGGCGCGGGGCGCGTCGACGTCTACCGCACCAAGGCCACCGGCGCGCGGATCTTCCTGGAGGGCCGCCAGTTCGACGACGCCGGCGAGGAGCCCCGGGCGCTGGAGCTCGAGGTCGCGCTGAAGCCGTTCGAGGACGGCGGCTGGATCTGGTTCGACATCACCACCGACACCGCCGTCACGCTGCACGGCGGCGGCTGGTACGCGCCGACGCCGGCGCCCGGCGAGGCCAACGTCGCGGTCGGGATCCCGACGTTCAACCGCCCCGCCGACTGCGTCAACGCGCTGGCCGCGCTGACCGCCGACCCGTTGGTCGACGCGGTCATCGGCGCGGCGATCGTGCCGGACCAGGGCGTGCGCAAGGTGCGCGACCACCCTGACTTCCCGGCGGTGGCCGCCCGGCTGGGCCGCCGGCTGACCATCTGTGACCAGCCCAACCTCGGCGGCTCCGGCGGCTACAGCCGGGTGATGTACGAGGCGCTGAAAAACACCGACTGCCAACAGATCCTGTTCATGGACGACGACATCCGCATCGAGCCGGACTCGATTTTGCGGGTGCTGGCCATGAACCGCTTCGCCAAGACCCCGATGCTGGTGGGCGGCCAGATGCTCAATCTGCAGGAACCCTCGCACCTGCACATCATGGGCGAGGTCGTCGACCGGTCGAACTTCATGTGGACCGCGGCCCCGCACGCCCAGTACGACCACGACTTCGCCGTACACCCACTCAGCGGCAACAACGACAAGAGCAGGCTGCTGCACCGGCGCATCGATGTGGACTACAACGGCTGGTGGACGTGCATGATCCCGCGGCAGGTCGCCGAGGAGCTGGGCCAGCCGCTGCCCCTGTTCATCAAATGGGACGACGCCGACTACGGCCTGCGGGCCGCCGAGCACGGCTACCCCACGGTCACCCTGCCCGGTGCGGCCATCTGGCACATGGCGTGGAGCGACAAGGACGACGCCATTGACTGGCAGGCCTACTTCCATCTGCGCAACCGGCTGGTGGTGGCGGCGCTGCACTGGGACGGTCCAAAAACCCAAGTCACCGGCCTGATCCGCAGCCACCTCAAGGCAACTCTGAAACACCTTGCCTGCCTTGAATACTCGACGGTGGCTATTCAGAACAAGGCCATCGACGACTTCCTGGCCGGCCCCGAGCACATCTTCTCCATCCTCGAATCGGCGCTGCCCGAGGTGCACCGGATCCGCAGCGAATACCCCGACGCGGTGGTCCTGGCGGCGGCCAGCGAACTGCCGCCGCCGCGGCACCAGAGCCGGGCGATGCAACCGCCGGTGCACCCGGTTTCGATCGGCTACCGGCTGGCCCGCGGCGTCGTGCACAACATGACCCGGGCCGACCCGGAAGCCCACCGGCGGCCGGAGTACAACGTGCCCACTCAGGACGCGCGCTGGTTCCGGTTGTGCACGGTCGACGGTGTCACCGTCACGACGGCCGACGGCTGCGGAGTGGTCTACCGGCAACGCGACCGTCGCAAGATGCTCTCGCTGCTGTTGGCCTCGCTGCGCCGTCAGCGTCAACTGGCCCGCCGGTTTCAGGAGATGCGCAGGGTGTACCGGGACGCGCTGCCCGTGCTGTCGAGCAAGCAGAGGTGGGAGATGGCGTTGCTGCCGGCGGGCGCGGAGCCACACCGCGATCCCCGGCATGCGTGAACCGCGGCCGCCGCGCGGCGAGTTGACCGTCATCGTGGCCGTTCAATCGGCGCTGGCCGGCCGGCCCGGCGCGCTGACCGTCGCGCGCGGACTGTCGCACTTCGGCGAGCACAGCCTGGGCTGGCTGGCCGTGGCGCTGCTCGGGGCGCTCCTGAGCCGCCGACGCCGTCGGGATTGGCTGGTGGCCGGGGCCGGGGCGTTCGGCGCACACGCCGCGGCGGTGTTGGTCAAGCGGCTGGTGCGGCGCGCCCGGCCACCCGATTGGGCGGTCGCGGTGCACGTGGGCACGCCCAGCCGGCTGAGTTTCCCGTCGGCGCACGCGGCCTCGACCACGGCCGCGGCGGTGCTGCTGGGCCGGGCCACCTGTCTGCCGCTGTCACCGGTGCTGGTGCCGCCGATGGCCCTGTCCCGAATACTGCTGGGCGTGCACTATCCCAGCGACGTCGCCTTCGGCGTGGCGCTGGGCGCGGCCGTCGCCCGCCTTGCAGTCTGGTTACAGGGTTGTCTCGACACCGGGCCGGGACGGAGGTGCGACGAATGAGTGAAGGCGTGGTGGTCGAGCCGCCCGCGAACCTGGTCGCCGGGGTGATCCGGGCGATCCGCCCGCGGCAATGGGTGAAGAACGTGCTGGTGCTGGCCGCGCCGCTGGCCGCGTTGGGCGGCCCGCTGCACTACAACCACTACATCGAGGTGCTGACCAAGGCCTCGGTGGCGTTCGTGGTGTTCTGCCTGGCGGCCTCCTCGGTCTACCTGATCAACGACGTGCGCGACGTCCAGGCCGACCGTGAGCACCCCACCAAGCGGTTCCGGCCGATCGCGGCGGGCGTGGTGCCCGAGTGGCTGGCCTACCTCCTGGCGACGGTGCTCGCGGCGGCCGCGCTGGTGCTTGCCTGGCTGCTGGCGCCGAACCTGGCGCTGGTGATGGCCGTCTACCTCGCCATGCAGCTGGGCTACTGCTACGGCCTCAAGCATCAGGCCGTGATCGACATCTGCATCGTGTCGTCGGGGTTCCTGATCCGGGCGATCGCCGGCGGGGTGGCCACCAGGATCCCGCTGTCGCAGTGGTTCCTGTTGATCATGGCGTTCGGCTCGCTGTTCATGGTGGCCGGCAAGCGCTACGCCGAGCTGCAGGTCGCCGAACGTACCGGCGCCCGGATCCGCAAGTCGCTGGAGAGCTACACCAGCACCTATCTGCGGTTCGTGTGGACCATGTCGGCCACCGCGGTGGTGGTGTGCTACGGGCTGTGGGCGTTTGAGCGGGACCGCTACTCGGGTTCCTGGTTTGCGGTGTCGATGGTCCCCTTCACCATCGCGATCCTGCGCTACGCCGTGGACGTCGACGGCGGGCTGGCCGGTGAACCCGAAGACATCGCGCTGCGCGACCGGGTGTTACAGCTGCTGGCGCTGGCGTGGATCGCAACGGTCGGAGCCGCGGTTGCTTTCGGCTGACCCCCGGCCGAGTGCCCCGAGGATGGGGGCGGCGCGCCGCCACCCGGCGGCGCGGCCGGCCGGTGGGCGACTTTTCCCCTACCATCCCGTGACCCGGGTCAGCCTGTGGGCCGGTGTGGCGTTGACGGCGGCGCTGTTCGCATGGGGCGCCTGGCGGCGGCGCTGGATCGCCGACGACGGGCTGATCGTGCTGCGCACCGTGCGCAACCTGCTGGCCGGCAACGGGCCGGTGTTCAATGCGGGCGAACGGGTGGAGGCCAACACCTCCACGGCGTGGACCTACCTGACCTACCTGGGCAGCTGGGTCGGCGGGCCGATGCGCATGGAGTACGTGGCGCTGGCGCTGGCCCTGACGCTGTCGGTGCTGGGCGTGGTGCTGCTCATGCTCGGCGCGGCCCGGTTGTATGCGCCCAGCCTGCGCGGCCACAAGGCCGTCATGCTGCCGACGGGCGCGCTGGTCTACATCGCCCTGCCGCCGTCGCGGGATTTCGCGACCTCCGGGCTGGAGAACGGGCTGGCGCTGGCGTATCTGGGGCTGCTGTGGTGGATGATGGTGTGCTGGGCGCAGCCGGTGCGCGACCGCCCGGACGGCCGGCCGTTCACCGGCGCGCTGGCGTTCGTCGCCGGCTTCAGCGTGCTGGTCCGGCCCGAACTGGCCCTGATGGGTGGGTTGGCCCTGATCATGATGCTGGTCGCGGCCCGGACCTGGCGACGCCGCGTGCTGATCGTGGGGGCGGGGGGATTCCTGCCGGTCGCCTACCAGCTGTTCCGGATGGGCTACTACGGGCTGCTGGTGCCCGGGACGGCCCTGGCCAAGGATGCGGCCGGGGACAAGTGGTCTCAGGGCATGACGTATCTGGCCAACTTCGACGCGCCCTATGCCATGTGGGTGCCCGCGGTGCTGCTGGCGGCGCTCGGCGCGCTGCTGATGGCGGCGCGGCGCCGGCCGTCTTTCTTGCGCCCGGCGTGGGCACCCGATTACGGCCGGTTCGCCCGAGCGGTGCAGAGCCCGCCGGCGGTGGTCGCCTTCGTCCTCGTCAGCGGCCTGCTGCAGGCGCTGTACTGGATCCGGCAGGGCGGTGACTTCATGCACGGCCGGGTGCTGCTGGCTCCCCTGTTTTGTTTGCTGGCCCCGGTGGCGGTCGTCCCGCTGTTGATGCCCGACGGGCGGGACCGCTCACGGGAGGCGGGGTATTGGCTGGTCGGCGCCGTCGCCGTGCTGTGGCTGGGAACGGCCGGCTGGGCGCTGTGGGCGGCAAACTCGCCCGGGATGGGTGACGACGCCACCCGCGTCACCTACTCGGGGATCGTCGACGAGCGCCGCTTCTACGCGCAGGCCACCGGTCACGCCCATCCGCTGACCGCCGCCGACTACCTGGACTATCCGCGGATGGCCGCGGTGCTGGCCGCGCTGGACAACACGCCCGACGGGGCGTTGCTGCTGCCCTCGGGCAACTACATCCAGTGGGACATCGTGCCGATGCTGCACCCCGCACCGGGACGCTCCGGTGACGACAAACCGCAACACGCAGTGTTTTTCACCAATCTCGGGATGGTGGGCATGAACGTCGGGCTAAAGGTGCGGGTGCTCGACCAGATTGGGCTGGCCAACCCGCTCGCCCAGCACACGCAGCGGCTTGTGCACGGCCGCATCGGCCATGACAAAGACCTGTTCCCGGACTGGGCGATCGCCGACGGGCCGTGGGTGAAGGTGTACCCGGGCATCCCCGGCTATCTGGACGAGCGGTGGGTCGCGCAGGCGGTGGCGGCCCTGCAATGCCCGGAGACCAAGGCCGTGCTGAGCTCGGTGCGCGCCCCGATGACGCTGCACCGCTTCCTCTCCAACTTGCTGCACTCGGCGGAGTTCACCCGCTACCAGATCGACCGGGTGCCGCGCTATGAGTTGGC
>JAQTVU010000149.1 GCA_028706695.1 Mycobacterium sp. | reverse complement strand
TCCCGGTCTGGTCGTCGGTTTTCACGTGCAGCCGAATGTGTTCGGCGCGGTTGTAGCCGCGTTTGGCGTCCTGGGCGGTGTTGTCGACGCGTTCGGTGTGGATGGTGCCGCACGACTGGACGGCGAAGTCGGCGTACCACCGGTAGGTGCCATCGGCGTTGGCGCGCGGATAGAGTTTTGCGACCGGGCATGGCTGGTAGTCCGTCTCGCCAGTGTCAAGAATTTGGCGCTCGCAGATGCGGCCGTCGAGGGTCCACAGTTCGTGGTGGCGGTCGCCACATCCGCAGGCGATGCGTTTGAGCGCAGTGGGTTTAGTGGCTCCGTGGGTGGGTGAGAGGACGACGAGGCCGCGTTTGAGGAGGCGGTCGATGTGGGTGCCGCGCAGCGCGCCGTCATAGCAGACGCCGCGCATTCCGGGGGCGCGGTCGGCGAGTTCGAGGAGGCCGTCGACGGCGATGCCGGCTTCGCCGCCGTAGCCGGATTTCGGGACACGCCGCATGTCGATGACGATGCGGTCGTTACGGTCGGTTCCGGGGCGGGCGGTGGCGAGCCAGAACTTGGCGCCGAACACATCTTGTTCGGCTTCGCCACCTTGGACGTGCATGGTGGCGTCGATGCGACGGCCTTGTTCGCGCCAGCGCTCGGCGGTCTTGCGCAGGATGGGTGATTTGACGACTTTGCCGTCTGCGGCGACGAAGTTGGCGCGGCGCAGATCGGTGGCTGAGCGGGGTGCACCCTGGTCGAAGCATCCGTGTTCGACGGCTTGGGTGTAGGCGAGTTCGCGGTAGCGGGCAGCGAATACCTCGACGTGCTCGGCGATCTTGCCGCGGTGGTACTCGCACTGGTTACGGGTCGGCGGGGTCTGCGGCAAGTCGAGGGCGCCTGCCTCGCTGGCGGCCTTGCCGATGATGCGCCAGTAGTGCCGGTTTCGCATCGCGCAGGCTGCTTTTCGGTGCGATCCTAGAACGCCGGCGAGCGCGACGTAGATCACGTAGACCGCTGTCGGGTAGCGGCTGGGGCGACCGCAGTCGCCGTCGGGGCGTTTGGGGAGAGTGTCGGCGAGGGCGTAGATATCGGGATTGGTGGCGGTCGCCTCGACGTGGTCAGCCTCGGTCGGCGTCCACTCCGCGCCGGACCCGCTGCGGTGGCTGCGGGTCGGCTGGGTGGGACGCCGGGTTTTCACGTCGGCTCGGCCTGCCAGGTGTATCCGATCAGGGCGGCGGTGCTGTCCAGCGAGGATGAGCCGATGAGCCGCGCCGCGTCCTCGACGCGACCGGAGAGGTCGAAAGCCCGCCGGGCGGCGTAGGCAGTCAGCGATGCGGGCTTGATCGATGGGTCGTCGGAAAAGCCTGCACGGGTGAGGATTTCCCGAACGGTGACACATACGCGCGCCTGTTTGTGCGCGTCGCTTCCTTCAGCCCCGGTGCACAGTACAGGCGGTTGGGTCGATCCCGGCAGCCCGCGGGTGAGGTAGGAGGCGCGGTCGGCCACCACCCGCTCCGACCAGGTGTCGAGTACGAGCAGCCGAGGTCGATGCTTGGACGATCCGTGGGCTCGGACTGTCCGGGCGGCATGGTCGAGGTCGGCGGCGGTGATGTGGCCGAGTTCGCCGGTGTGCGCACCCGCCAAGAGCAGCGCGGCGGTGGCGGCATGCCGGGTGGGCGTCGAGCGCTGGGAGAACAGCCGCACGAGGGAAGCCTCGTCGTCGGTGAGTGGGCGCTGCATGGAGGATTCGCGGGCGGGCACGGCGACGTCGGTGGTGGGGTCATCGAGCGTCAGGCGCAGTTGGCGGGCGGTGCGAAACAGTGCGCGCAAAGCGGCCCGCCGGTTGTGCATCGTCGCCACCGCCGCGTCGCTGATGTGGCCATGGCGGGTTCGGCCTTTGGCGGCAACGAACTTCGCGACCAGGGTTGGATCGACGTCGGCGAGAGCGGTCACGTCGTGGGCATCGGCGAACCGCGTGAAACGGCGGGCGAGCAGCCCGAACTTGTCCAGCGTCTGCCTCGATAACGCACCGCCGACGGTCCAGGCATCGATCACGGCGTCGACTGTTGCGTTCAGGCTGCCCTCACCCATGGCAGGACCCCATGGCAGCCGCAGCGTCAGCTGCTCTCCGATCAGCATCCATTCGCCGCCGAGTTTGTAGGTGTCGCATCGTCAACCCTTCCCAAATGGTGCGTACATGCACCATTGAAGCAGGGGGGTGTGACAGGTTCCGCTGAACTGGTGGGCTGCGGCGCTATCGTGAGGGCATGTCGCGCAGCAACGGCGACCAACCGCCGGCCGCGTATGTGATCGCCGGCGAATGGCCGGACGCCGAGCTGGCGCCAGACGCCCCCCCGTCGGCGCCCGCCGCCCAGGCGATCGCGCGCGCGTTGCGCGCCGCGATGGCCGAGACCGGGACCGGCCAACGCGCGCTGGCCGCAACGAGCGGAGTCGCGCACACCACCATCGGCCGCATCTTGGCTGGGGCCGTGCTTTGTGACATCGGCTCGCTCGCCCGTCTGGAACATGCGCTTGGAAGTTCGCTGTGGCGCGGACCCGCGCTCCCGCGCGGCCGAACGCGCCGCTCCGGTAAGGAAACCGCTTGACCGTGCGGCCATCACTGCAACAATCGATGCCGCCGCGTCGGGAATGCCTCACTCCGCGGGGGTTGGTGGCAAGTCCGGAATCTACCCCCATTAACGACAGTAGAACGGCCAGTCCACACGTTCGGGTTTCAGGCAGACGCCCGTTCGGAAATCAGCTACGCGTTGACTGCGTAGCCGCCGATCAAGTGGTCAGGTACTCCACGAGCGCGCGTCGGATTGTCTCGCCCCGACTCACGCCTTCGAGTTCTGCTCGGGTGTCCACCAAGGTCACCAGGTCGTCGGGCAGGCGCACCGAGTAGGTGCTCGCGGCTTCATCCCCTATCGACGGTCGGCCCCGGCGGCGTAGCTTCTCCTCGGGGATGCCTGCTTCGGCCTCGGTGACGAGCCGGTCCACTCCTGCGTTGTCCAGCGGTGGGTGGGTCTGCTTCTGCGTGTGGGTCATATCATCGCCTGCCTCGTGCTCGGAGGGCTTTCTCCAGTTCTTTCGGACGGGCCTTCATGCAGTGGATGACTCGCCCGCCGGGGGTGTCATGAAGGATGAGCAACTCCAGCAGCGTTAGGTCGCGGGCGAAGCCGAAAACCCAGGTGCGCGGCGGATCGTCATCCTCGATGTCATAGTCGATGTGCCGGTGTTCCAGTGCGTGAAGGATGTCGTCGCGCGTCCACTTTCGCTTGAGCGCGGTGGGGCCAATCTCCACACAAATATCGTAACACGTAAATGCTTATCAGGGATGCCGCACCCTGCGCCGGCACCCTTGCAGGGACGGCGCGTTTGGCTAGCGGGTAGATTAGCGATGCGTTGGGACCCTCGGACTTCTCTGCCGCAGTTCACCCAGCATGACCAGCGAATTTCCTGGTACGACACACCGTCTCGAGGTTGCTGAGAAGTCGGGAAACTACCCCCTCCGGGAACGGGAGTCAGACCAGTGCCCGATGGCGTTGTGACCAGCGGTTATAGCGCTACAGTTCCGTCGGGTGTCGGAGTGCGGGTAGGGGTGGTGGTGCCGAACAGGACTCGGAGGTCCGCGCCTTGGTAGGCGTTGCAGTCCACGGTGCGCCCGACGATGAGGGCTTGGTTGGTGAATTGCCAGGCGTTCGGGGTGGCACCGCCGTAGGGCGCCCAGCCTGCTCCGGTGTTGCCGCCAGACTCGGTGTAGATGGTGGAGGCATAGCCGCCGCCGTCGGGGTAGCCGGAGGAGACCAGGTAGGTGGACAGCCCTGCGAGGGTGCCCCCTCCCTGTTGTTGCCAGTACCAGTGCGGGTAGTAGCCCAGTTGTACGGAGACGCCGGCGGTGTTGAACGCATCGACGACCGCGATCAGGTTGGCCAGGCTACCGCCGTTGGCTTCCCAGTCCAGCATCGCGGCGACCGGCCCGCCGTTGTTGGCGGTCCAGGTATGGGCTTGGGCAGTCGGGTCATCGGTGGTGACGTAGTGGTAGCCGATGACGGGCAGATTGTTGTCGCGGCACCATTGCTGCACGGTCGGCCAGTACGGGTCCTCGTAATAGCTGCCCTCGGAGACTTTGTGGCAGATGCCGGTAAAGCCTTCGGGCACAAGCTGTTCCAGGAAATTGATGGTGTCCTGGGTCGATGACCAGTTGTTGTTACTGCAATCGGGATAGAACAGTGTCACGCCCGCTGCCAATGACCTGTGTCGGCAAGGCATGTGGTGATTCGCACCAGCCCGTCACGGTCGCGGCGAACCTGCCAGCACAGCCCGTCCGCGGTCTTGACCGCGGTGGCCACCGCTCCGGCTTGACGGCGAACCTCTCCGGCCCACGTCGGGCGCCCGTGTTTATTCACCAACGGCTCCTTATCGATCCTTGCCCCGTTTAGTGGACATCGGGTTTGTAGTTACTAAGCGGACGACTCTAAATTTCTCTCAGCCCACCGGCACAAAACCCGAACCCGGTCCACCTTTAGCATTCACGTCGCCAAGGATCGCGCCGATCGACACCACCACCGTGCGCAGGTGCGCCGGCACGTACGCGTCAGGTGGTGCGACGAACGGCAGCGGGCACGCTTCGCCGGTCGGGGTGAATCCGCCCCGGATCATGCCCACCAGCATGTCGCCGACGGTGACCGGCGCTCCCGCGTCACCGGGGTTGGCGCATTCGATAGCGTCGAAGGTGGAGGTGGCTTGCTGGATTTTCTGTGCCTTCTCCGGTGAGGTCTCGGTGCCGGGCGGGCGGGTGTCGATGACGACTGAGCCCACGACATTGGCGCACGTGCGCCCGGTTGCGCGGCTCTGCTGGCAGGCCCACTGTGTCTGGCCCGGCAGCGGGACTGCGCCAATCCCGTTGATGGGGAAACCGTCGGCGGCGGGTATCGGCGTCACCGCTACGGGATCGAACTTGATCACCGCGTAGTCCAGTCCCGCATTGGCGGCCACCACCTTGCCGACCGCACTGCCGTCGCCCTCAGCGGCGACCATGGCACCGGGTCCGCCGCAGTGCGCGGAGGTGAAACCGGTCAGCTGACCGGTCCCGTCGTGACCGATAGTGGTCAAGGTGCACAACATTCCGTTCACGGCGATACCGGAGCCTCCTCCGAGGGGTACTGCGGCTGCGGCGGCGGGAGTTCCGAGCAGAGCCGTGACGATAGCGGTAGTCAAGAGCGCTGACACACCAAGACGTGCGGTTTGCACAGT
The DNA here is from genome assembly GCA_028706695.1 of Mycobacterium sp. GTDB lineage: Bacteria > Actinomycetota > Actinomycetes > Mycobacteriales > Mycobacteriaceae > Mycobacterium. The sequence goes on along the minus strand of JAQTVU010000149.1, from coordinate 1,088 downwards.
GCCCCTCCGCTTCTTGTATTTGTATTTGTATATCTATTTGTATAGAAATACGCTGCGCGCCATGCTCAATTCAGTGTGGACTTGTCGTGATGAAACAGTATAGTCACGCGGAACAGCCCCCGCTAGTCCGACTTCCGCGAGTTATCCACAGGATTTCGCAGTTAACAATCATTGACGGCGGTTGATTTGAATCTCTATCATACGTCGGTATGACTACTCCACCAGATCTAAGTGCACTCGCGGCACAGTTGCAGGCCGCTGGAGCGGCAAACAAAGAAGAAACTGCCCAGCGGTTGCAAGAATCCAACAACAGTCGAGCCCGGTCGAATCTAAGTCAACGTTTGCAAGCTGCCGCTGAAGGAATACGTTCGATACCGGGACAGCTAAGTAACCCGAATGCTCAAGATTCGAGTCAATTAGCGACGCTCCTACCTCATCTTGCCGACCAAATTTCGGACTTCTCAGAACGACTCCAGACTCTTTCAGCGTCCTCCACCACGTCGAGTCCGCCGAGTTCAACACCGCCAAGCCAGAGCTCCGGTCAATCGACCGCGGATGTAACAAAGCTGGCGGCACTGTCTCAAGAGATCATCCAGCAATCGCAAAACCTCGCTGAGTGAGTTAACCAGTTTACCAATAACACTTCAAGCGGGAGTAGTTAAGTGACCGAGTCCATAGCCAGTACGTCACTGTCGGCACAAGAAATCGATGACTTGTGCAGTATTGTTGCACAAGGGATAAACGCTCTGACGAACGTCGTCAATCTTATCGACGAAGGGTTGAACAGCCTCTTGGACAACCCGACTGTCAAGTCGCTTATTGCCGGAGCAATCACCGCCGGGGATGGGGCTATTGAGATAATCAACCAGGCGCTGAATAACTGTCCAGAAGTAACTATAATTATAGTGTAAACATCAAAAAAGAAAGGTTATAAGATACGATGACCTCATCCACTCCATCTGGATCTACTGACGTTTTCGTGGGTTTGGTTTCATGCTGCTCGGCCGGGTAGTGCGGGGCAGAGGCCGCCGCGGGTGAGCATGGCCATGCCGATCAGTGCGTCCGGGCTGTGAAACCCGTAGGCACGC
>JAQTVU010000148.1 GCA_028706695.1 Mycobacterium sp. | reverse complement strand
CAGGACGCCGGTCAATCCGCCCAGCAGGAAGGTGACCAGGAAGCCGATCGAGAACAGCATCGGCGTCTCAAAGGTCAACTGCCCCTTCCACATGGTGCCGATCCAGTTGAAGAACTTGATGCCGGTGGGCACCGCGATCAGGTAGGTAATGAAGGAGAAGAACGGCAGCAGCACGGCGCCGGTGGCGAACATGTGGTGCGCCCACACCGCGACCGACAACGCGGCGATCGACAGCGTCGCGTAGACCAGCGTGGTGTAGCCGAACACCGGCTTGCGGGCGAACACCGGGAAGATCTCGGTGGCGATGCCGAAGAACGGCAGCGCCACGATGTAGACCTCGGGGTGGCCGAAGAACCAGAACAGGTGCTGCCACAACAGGACCCCGCCGTTGGCCGGGTCGTAGACGTGGGCGCCGAGGTGGCGGTCGGCGGCCAGGCCGAACAGCGCGGCGGTCAGGATCGGGAATGCGATCAGAATCAGGATGGACGTCACCAGGATGTTCCAGGTGAAGATCGGCATCCGGAACATGGTCATGCCGGGGGCGCGCATGCATACCACGGTGGTGATCATGTTGACCGCGCCCAGGATGGTGCCCAGGCCGGCGACGATCAGACCCGTGATCCACAGGTCTCCCCCGGCCCCTGGTGAATGGATGGCGTCGGACAGCGGCGTGTAGGCGGTCCAGCCGAAGTCAGCGGCGCCGCCCGGGGTGATGAAACCCGCCAGCGCGACCAGCCCGCCGAAGAGAAACAGCCAGAACGAGAAAGCGTTGAGCCGCGGGAACGCCACGTCGGGGGCACCGATCTGCAGCGGCAGCACCAGGTTGGCGAAGCCGAACACCACCGGGGTGGCATAGAGCAGCAGCATGATCGTGCCGTGCATGGTGAACAGCTGGTTGTACTGCTCGTTGGACAGGAACTGCAGGCCGGGCGCGGCCAGCTCGGCGCGCATCAACAACGCCATCAGCCCACCGATGAAGAACATGACGAAACAGGTGACCACGTACATGATGCCGATCGTCTTGTGATCGGTCGTGGTGATCAGCTTGTAGATGAGGTTCCCTTTGGGACCCGTTCGCGGTGGGTACGGACGGACGGCATCGAGTTGTCCCAACGGGGGCGCTTCGGCTGTCAACAGCTCCTCCAAACATCCAAGATCGCACAGGGCCTGAAACCCTTATCGACAGGAATCTTAGCCGCTGATCCTGACGGCGCCAGGGCTAGTCCTACAAACTGTCGTAAATGTCCCCGTGAACGCCCCCGTGAACGCCGATTCTCCGTCTCGTGTCGGCGCGGGCCAACGACCGCGCCGCGATGTTAGCGTCGCACACGTGCTTTTCGGGCCGATCGTCCCCGCGCGGCTGGTTGCGGCCACGATCGTGGCGGCGGCGGTGATCGCGTCGGGCAGCGGGTGCGGGTCCGGGAAGCCCGGCATCCGGGCGTCATCGTCCCTGGTCACCCCCACCACACAGATCGCCGGCGCGGGGGTGCTGGGCAACGACCGCCGCGCCGACGAGTCGTGCGCGCGGGACGCCGCACCGGCCGATCCGGGACCACCAACCCGGGCGGCTCACAACGCGGCGGGGGTCACTCCCGACGTGGTGCAGGTGCCGGCCGAGGCGCAGCGCATCGTGGTGCTTTCCGGTGACCAGCTCGACGCCCTGTGCGCTTTGGGCCTGCAGTCGCGGGTGGTCGCCGCCGCCCTGCCCGACGGCTCGCAGACCCAGCCGTGGTACCTGGGCGACGCGGCACACAGCCTGCCCGCGGCCGGTACCCGCACCGACCCGGACCTGGCCGCGATCGCGGCCGCGCGCCCCGCTCTGATCCTTGGGTCGCAGGGGTTGACGCCGGCGCTGTATCCCCGGCTGGCGGCTATCGCGCCCACGGTGTTCACCGCGGCACCGGGCGCCGCCTGGGAAGACAACGTGCGGGGTGTCGGCGCCGCGACGGCCCGCGGCGCCGCCGCCGACCGGCTGATCGACGGCTTCACCCAGCACGCCACCCAGGTCGGCGCCAGGCACGACGCGGCGCATTATCAGGTGTCGATCGTCGAGTTGACCACTACGACCATGCGGGTCTACGGCGCCCGCAACTTCCCGGCCAGCGTGCTCACCGCCGTCGGGGTGGACCGGCCGGCATCACAGCGATTCACCGACAAGCCATACGTCGAGATCGGCATCACCGACGCCGACCTGGCCAGACAGCCGGACTTCTCCGCGGCCGACGCCGACGTGGTTTACGTGTCCTGCGCCTCCGCCGCGGCCACCCAGCGGGCCGCTACCATTTTCGACAGCGACCCGTGGCGCAAACTCGCCGCAAACCGGGACAACCGGGTGTTCGTCGTCAACAACGAGATCTGGCAGACCGGCGAGGGATTGATCGCGGCCCGCGGCATCGTCGACGACCTGCGCTGGGTGAACGCCCCGATCAACTAGACCTAAGCTGGTGAGCGCCGCCATCTTGGCCCGCCGAAGCTTAACTTAGCTAAACTGTTCCGAGGCGCACCATCGATTAGGGGGATAGATTCATGAGGACCGTTTCCGCGTATGCCGCCACGTCGGCGACCGAACCGTTGACCAAGACCACGATCAGCCGCCGCGATCCCGGTCCGCACGACGTGGCGATCGATGTCAAGTTCGCCGGGATCTGCCACTCGGACATCCACACGGTCCGGGCCGAATGGGGCGAGCCCCTCTACCCCGTCGTCCCCGGCCATGAGATCGCCGGTGTGGTCACCGAGGTGGGCTCCGAGGTCGGTAAGTACAAGGTGGGCGACCGCGTCGGGGTGGGCTGCATGGTGAACTCCTGCGGCGAATGCGGCAGCTGCCGCACCGGCCTCGAGCAGTACTGCAAGCGGGGCGCGGTCTTCACCTACAACGCCATCGACAAGGACGGGCAGCCGACTCAGGGCGGTTACAGCCAGGCGATCGTCGTCGACGAGAACTTCGTCGTGCGCATTCCCGACTCGCTGCCACTGGACAAGGCGGCGCCGCTGCTGTGCGCGGGGATCACGCTGTACTCGCCGTTGCGGCACTGGAAGGCCGGGCCCAACAAGCGCCTGGCGATCGTCGGCCTGGGCGGGCTGGGCCACATGGGCATCAAGCTGGGCGCGGCGATGGGCGCGGAGGTGACCGTGCTGTCGCAGTCGCTGAAGAAGATGGAGGACGGGCTGCGGCTGGGCGCCAGCAACTACTATGCGACATCGGATCCCGACACGTTCCGCACGTTGCGCGGCAGTTTCGACCTGATCTTGAACACCGTGTCGGCCAACCTGAACCTCGGCGACTACCTGAACCTGCTCGACGTCGACGGCACGCTCGTCGAATTGGGCATCCCCGAGCATCCCATGGAGGTGCCGGCGTTCCCGCTGGCCTTGGCGCGGCGCAGCCTGTCCGGGTCGAACATCGGCGGCATCGCCGAGACCCAGGAGATGCTCAACTTCTGCGCCGAGCGCGGCGTGACGCCCGAAATCGAACTCATCGAGGCCGACTACGTCAATCAGGCCTACGAGCGGGTGCTGGCCAGTGACGTGCGCTACCGCTTCGTGATCGATGCTTCAAGCCTGTGAGGCCGCCGAGCCGCGCGCGGCGACCTGTTGGGCCGCCTCGGCGTGCTCGTCGCCGGGGATCACCTCGCTGACGTCGATGCCGGCCAGCGGCCAGCCGGCGGCGGCCAGGGTGCTGGCCACCCGCTGGATGTTCTCGGCGCCGGCGTCGTAGTGGGTCATGTCGGAGATGAAGTCGGAGATCTCGTCGCGGTCGAGGGGATGGTCGACGGTGTCCGGCGAGCCCACCTTTGCGGTGATGCCGCGCACCACCTCGCGGATCTGCTCTTCGGTCAGCGGTGTGCTGCGCAGCAGGGCCATCAGCGGAACCCGGTCCGGCCCGGGGACGCCGTCGGGATAGCCGACCTGAAGCCAACGCACCACTGAACGCAGAAACTGGTGGTGCTGACCGGTGTGCGCGGAGGGGGCGGAGGGGCTTGTCGTCACCCCAACAGTGTCGGGGCAGTGGCACGACCGGCGCCACCGCGGCAGGATACCCGGCCGACAATTCATACGGCGTTCATCAACCGCTCAGCCGTCCCGGCGATCGATGAGCACCGGGCCTGTCATGGCCCATCTCTACCATCGGAGCGTGCATAGCATGGCCCCGGCAGACGTCACGATTGACGGATGCTTCCCCGGCTCGCGACACCGGCGTTGCGGATGACCAGGGCCCTCCTGGTGCTCCCGCTCGCCGTCGCGTTGTCCGTCGGCGTCGCCGAACACGGCGTCGAGGCGGGTTGTGTGGCGTTTTACCTAACCCTGCTGTCGGAGGTGCTGGTGGGGTGGTCGACCCATCGTCGGTGGCCGTGCGGGGGTCGGGTCGACACCACTCTGCGGGCGATCGACGCCATGGACGGGGTCGCGTTCGAGGGCTATGTCGCCACCCGGCTGCGCCGGGCGGGCTGGCGGGTCACGCTCACACCAGCGGTCGGGGACTACGGCGTGGACCTGATCGCGGAAAAGGACGGCCAGTGCGTGGCGGTGCAGTGCAAGCGCTACGGCAAGTCGGTCGGCGTCGCGGCCGTCCAGCAGGTGGTTTCCGGCTCACGCCACCACGGATGTACCCGGAGCATAGTGGTCAGCAACCAAGAATTCACTTCTGCGGCAAAGCAATTGGCGTATACCCACGGCTGCCAACTGATCGGCCGCAGGGTTTTGCAGTCCTGGGTGCCGGCGCCCGCGCGAAATACCGTTCAGCTCTGAGGTTTTAGAAGTCCAGCCCTTCTCTTCGGTGACGGCGGCCTTGCCCGATCCCGACCCGCAGGGTGTTCGGCATTCGTCGGTGCGGGTCACCCGCCCCGCCTGCCGATCCAGATCCGCTTGCTGATCGGCCGCTGCAACCCGCCCATACACGGCCGGTCCGACCCATGCCGGCCGGCCGCCGCATCGTCCGACCCACCGGCCGCGCAGCGACCGCTACCGGGCGCAGACAACCGGGGGTGTCGAGACGGGTCCGGTTCGCGGCGCGCCAACCGGTCAGCGAGCGATGGCCGCCGCGGTTCGGGCCATCCCACGCTCCACGGCCGCCACGATGCTCGGGCGCAACTCTTTGGCCGGGATGATCGCGTGCACCGAACCCACCCGGCGCGCGCGTTCGACAGTGTGCACGGCTTCAAACTCCGCCGCCACCCCGCCGACCTTGTCCGAACGCACGGCGGTCCGGGTGGCGGCCAGCTCGACCCGCAATCTGGCACTCAGCGCGTCGTCGGTGGAAGCGGCAAGCTGCGCTTCCAGCTCGCGGACGGCCGGGTCCGCGGCGGTACGGGTGTTCACCTCACGGGTGAACACCACCGCCGCGGCGGGCGCACCGCCGATGACCGACGCGAACGATCCCTCCACGGCCAGCACTTCCATGTTCTCGTTCAGCGCGTTGGAGAAGACCACGAAAGCTCCGCCGTGGTACCGCGAAACCACGCTGAACACAATCGGCCCGTCGAAATTGACGATGGCCCGGCCGATTTCGGCACCGTATTCGAGCTGGTTTTTGCGCAGCGACTCGGGCGAGCCGTCGAAACCCGACAGGTTCGCCAGCACCACGAGCGGCCGGTTTCCGCTTGCGGCGTTGATGGCGCGAGCGGTCTTCTTGGACGACTGGGGAAACAGCGTTCCCGACGTCCACTGGTCCGGCCCGTCGGCGGGACGCCAACCTTTGCGCGGTATGGCCCGCGACTCGATGCCGAGGATGGCCACCGGGATTCCGCCGATGTGGGCGTCGAAAACCACGGAGGTGTCGGCGTCGGCCATGTCGGCCCACCGCTCGAGCACCGGGTGATCCTGGTCCACCACCGCGCGCATCACCGTCCGAATGTCGAACGGCTTCTTGCGGTCTTTGTTGGTGGCCTCAGAGAAGATGTCGCCGACGGTCGTGAACTCGCTTGAGGGATGGCGGTGCGGGTAGTCGCAAACGTCGCGGTCCACCGGGTCGGAAGTCTCCGCGCGACGCGGGAAGCGTTCTCCGGCAGCGACATACGTGTGGTCGTAGTGGGCGAACAAGATGTCGCACGCTGCCTGAAGGTTGGGCGCCCAATATTGGGCCTGACCGTTGGGTCCCATCACCCGGTCATAGCCGCCGATGCCGAAATTGTCCTCCGCCGAAACTCCCCCGGAGTAATCGAGGGATTGCTTGCCGGTGAGTACCAGTGCGCTGTCGGGTGTCATGACCAAAATGCCCTTGGTGTGCATCAGCATGGTGGCTTCGGCGTTCCAGTAGGGCTGTGCGCCCACGTTGATCCCCGCGACGACGACGTTGACCTCACCGCCGTTCTGGGTGAAGGTGATGATCCGGCGCAGCGCGCGCGACACCCAGTCCATGTTTTCG
>JAQTVU010000147.1:1602-6419 GCA_028706695.1 Mycobacterium sp. | reverse complement strand
TGGTCGAGCCGCACGGTTGGCGGATCCTGAGGCCGGTGTAGCGACTTCGCCCGGTCCGGCCGCGCGAGCGCCAGCGCCAGCTGATCGTGCCGGCCGCCCACCGTAATTGCGGCCACTCGGCGAACATCCTGGCTACGGTAGCAACATGGCGGTCAAGCGACGAATCCCCCGAGCGCGCGACCTGGCGCCGCTGATCCGGTTCCGGAGGCCGCAGCTGGACCGCACCAGGCGCCGCCTGGACACCGCGCTGACGATCGCCGACCTGCGGCGCATCGCCAAACGCCGCACCCCCAGGGCGGCGTTCGACTACGCCGACGGCGCCGCCGAGGATGAGTTGTCCATCCGGCGTGCCCGACAAGCCTTCCACGACATCGAGTTTCATCCGGCGATCCTGCGCGATGTCAGCGATGTGCGCACGGCATGGGAGGTGCTGGGCGGGCCGGTCGCATTGCCGTTCGGCATCGCGCCGACGGGCTTCACCCGCCTGATGCACACCGGGGGCGAGATCGCGGGCGCGGGCGCGGCGGCGCGGGCCGGGATTCCGTTCTCGTTGTCGACACTGGGCACCTGCTCGATCGAGGACCTGGCGACCGCTGTTCCACACGGCCGGAAGTGGTTTCAGCTCTACATGTGGCGCGACCGCGACCGCTCGATGGCGCTGGTGCGTCGCGCCGCCGGCGCGGGGTTCGACACGTTGCTGGTCACCGTCGACGTCCCGGTCGCCGGTGCGCGGCTGCGCGACAACCGCAACGGCATGACGATTCCGCCGACATTGACGCCGCGCACCGTCCTGGATGCGGTGCCGCACCCGAAATGGTGGTTCGACCTGCTGACCACCGAGCCGCTGACGTTCGCGTCGCTGGACCGCTGGCCCGGCACCGTCGCCGAGTACCTGACCGCCATGTTCGACCCGAGCCTCACCTTCGACGACCTGGAGTGGATCCAGGCCCAGTGGCCGGGCAAGCTGGTCGTCAAGGGCATCCAAACCCTCGAGGACGCCCGCGCCGTGGTCGATCGCGGCGTCGACGGCATCGTGCTGTCCAACCACGGCGGCCGTCAGCTCGACCGGGCTCCGGTGCCGTTTCACCTGTTGCCCGCGGTAGCGCGCGAGCTTGGCGAAGACACCGAGATCGTGCTGGACACCGGCATCATGTCCGGCGCCGACATCGTGGCGGCGATCGCGCTGGGCGCCCGATTCGCGCTGATTGGGCGGGCCTACCTCTACGGGCTGATGGCCGGCGGCGAGGCGGGCGCCGACCGCGCGATCGGCATCCTGCGCGCCGAGGTGGTGCGGACCATGAAGCTGCTGGGGGTGGGCTGCCTGGAAGAACTGTCACCCCGGCATGTGACGCAACTGCAGCGGCTGCGGCCGGTCGGCCCGCCGGTGTGAAGCCGGCTGCACACCCGACACAGCGTGCGGCCGGGCGTTACGCTCGCGGCGGGCGCGGGCGGTGCCGAGCGACGAGCAGGTCGTCGTCACCGAGGCCGCGCAAGATCGCCGCCGACTACACCCGCGAGCCCGGTGTGCGACAGTTCGAGCGGGTGCTGGGCAAGGGTGACGACCCGCGCGGTGCGGTACGTGCGCCGTCCTGCCGCCGACCTGACCGGTGGTTTGCCCGGCCAACCCACGGGTACGCGATCCGCTATGGACAAGGCGGAGCACGTGGTGCGGCGGTTGCTCGACGGTGCCGGCAATACCTATGCGGCCGAGGCCGGCATCAAGGTCGACGACAAGCCCATGCCCCTGTTCCAGCTCCTGGTGCTGTGCATGCTGGCCAGCAAGCCGATCGATGCGGCCATCGCCGTGGGCGCCGCCCGGGAAATCTTCAAGGCCGGTCTGCGCACGCCGAAAGCCGTGCTGGAAGCCGACCGCCAGACCATGATCGACGCGTTCGGTCGCGCCTCTTACGCGCGGTATGACGAAAGCTCGGCCACCCGGCTCACCGAGATGGCCGAGCGGGTCCGCGACGATTACTCCGGCGACCTGCGCGAACTCGCCGGGCGCAGTGGGCGCGACGTGTCGGCGGCGAAGCGAATGCTCAAGCAGTTCAAGGGAATCGGGGACACCGGCGCCGACATTTTCCTGCGCGAGGTGCAAGACGTCTGGACATGGGTGCGGCCCTACTTCGACGACCGCGCCATCGGCGCGGCGAAGCAGTTGGGATTGCCCACCACGCCCGAGAAGCTCGGTTCTCTTGCGCCCCGCAGCAATGCCCGGCTGGCCGCAGCGCTGGTCAGGGTCGCGCTGGACGACGACATGCGCGCGCAGCTGACCGGTTAACCCGCCGGTGACGGTACGGATCGGTACATCCGGATGGTCCTACAACCATTGGGTCGACGTGCTCTACCCGCGCGGTCTGCCCTCCGAGCGCCGGTTGGCCCGCTACGTCGAGGTCTTCGACACCGTGGAATTGAACGCGAATTTCTACCGCTGGCCGAAGGATTCGACGTTCGCCGGGTGGCGCGACCAACTGCCGGCCGGCTTCACGATGTCGGCGAAGGCCCATCGCGGGCTGACGCACTACCGCCGGCTCGCCGCCCCGGAACCCTGGATCGAGCGGATCGAACGTTGCTGGCGATTGCTGGGTGATCGCCACGGGGTGCTGCTGGTGCAGCTGCCATCCCGGGTCAGCAGCGCGACGACGCCCGCCTGGCTTCATTCTTGCCCAGCGTCCCGGCGGCCATCCGGGTCGCCTGGAGCTACGGCATCCGTCGTGGAACGACCCGGCTGTGTTCGAGCTGCTGGAAAGGCTGCGCGCCGCCTATGTCGTCGTGAGCGGTGCGGGCTTGCCGTGTATCCCGCGCGCCACCACGGACGTCGTCTACGTGCGGATGCACGGGCCTGATCCCGGCGCGCCGTATGCATGTTCCTACCGGGACGAAGACCTGCGGCGATGGGCGGGCCTGATCGCCGATTGGGACGGCGACGGTCGCGATGTCTGGGTGTACTTCAACAACGACCTGGGCGGTCACGCGGTCCGCAACGCGCTGTTTTTGCGCGGACTTCTGAGCTGAGCCGAAGGGTAGGCTTGGTAGAGCCCGAATGCGCCTGCCTCGGCTGGGTACGTGACCACGACAGGATGGAGCGGCAATCATGGCCAGTTCGACCAGATTCGCCATCGTCGGCGGTGGACTCGCCGCCGCCAAAGCGGTGGAAGCATTGCGCGGCAACGGCTTCGATGGCTACATCGTTTTGTTCACCGAAGAAGAGCACCTGCCCTACGAGCGGCCCCCACTGTCCAAGGAATACCTGGCCGGAAAGAAGTCACTGGCCGACTTCACCGTGCAGAACTCCGACTGGTACCGCGGCCATGACGTCGACCTGCGGCTCGACTGTCGGGTGTCGTCGCTGAATCCCGCCGCACACACCGTCGGACTGCCCGACGGCACCACATTCGCCTACGACAAGCTGCTGCTGGCGACGGGGTCGACCGCGAGACGCCCGCCGATAGCCGGCTGTGACGCCGACGGCGTCCACTTCCTGCGCAGCTACCGCGACGCGGTGGCGCTCAACAATGCGCTGGCCGCAGGCAGTTCGCTGGCCGTGGTGGGCGCCGGCTGGATCGGCCTGGAGGTGGCCGCCGTGGCCCGTCAGCGCGGGCTGGATGTCACCGTGGTGGAAGCGGCCCCCCAGCCACTGGCGGCCGCGCTGGGCGAGACCGTCGGCGCGGTGTTTGCCGGCCTGCACCGCGACCACGGGGTCGACCTGAGGTTGCAGACCCAGGTCGAGGAGATCACCGGCACCGGCGGCAAAGCCGACGGGCTACGGATGCGTGACGGGTCCACGGTCACCGCCGACGTCGTGCTGGTCGCCGCCGGCGCCAAGCCGAACATCGAACTCGCCGAGCAGGCCGGGCTGTCCGCGGGCGACGGCGGGGTGCTGGTCGATGCCTCGCTGCGCACCAGCGATCCCGACATCTACGCGGTCGGCGACATCGCCGCCGCCGAGCACCCGCTGCTGGGCGGGCGGGTCCGCACCGAGCACTGGGCCACCGCGCTCAAACAACCGGCGGTGGCCGTGGCCGGCATGCTGGGCGAGCCGGGTCGGTACGCCGAGCTGCCCTACTTCTTCACCGATCAGTACGACCTGGGCATGGAGTATGTCGGGCACGCACCACGTGTCACCCGGGTGGTGTTCCGCGGCGACGTCGCGGGGCGGGAATTCGTCGCGTTCTGGCTAGACGGCGACAACCGGGTGCTGGCCGGGATGAACGTCAACATCTGGGACGTGCTCGACGACGTCAAGGCCCTGATCCGATCGCAAAAGCCGGTCGACGCCAAGAAACTGACCGATCCGCAGGCGCCGCTGGCCGACCTGCTGAAGTAGGGCGCTAACTCGACTCCGCTTGGGCCCCGGTGCATTCCGGACTTGGCGCGACGGGCGCCCAGGCCCGGTCGATGACACCGGGCGGGCACTGTGCCTGCAAACGTTCCCGTTCGGCGCGGCGACGCTTGATGCGCAGGCGGGCGTCGGCCGGCATGGCGACCACTTCCTCGCAGGTCAGGTAGAACACGTCGTCGGCGACGTCGACCAGGTCCGCCGCGGTCCACCGAGAACCCAACTCACGCAACGTCATCCGCAGCTCATGGGTGAACCGCAGGGTGATGTCGTGAGCCAGTTCGCGGGAACCGTGGGCGGAGGCGGCCAGCCGCCGGGGCAGCGTCGCCGGCACCGGATCACCGGGCACGGCGGCGGCGAACTCCGACGCCGTCATCAGCAGGCCAGCCGGGTTGTCGCCGAACAACGTGCCGGCCAGCTCGGCTTCCCCCGGCCCGCGGTGGCGGAGCCGGTCGAGCGCAGCGTCGAGGGCGGCGGC
>JAQTVU010000147.1:0-1592 GCA_028706695.1 Mycobacterium sp. | reverse complement strand
CTTCCCGGGCCAGCGCACACAACGGCGGGTCATCGCGCAACGTCGCCGCCAATCCCGCGGTCTCGGTGCGGACGGTGTCGCTGTCCATGATCATGTCCAGTCCGGACACGCTATAGCCTGCCCGGGTGTGCTCGAGCGCCGCCGCGGTGACGCCGGTGTCGATCAGCCACCGGGCGGCGAGGATCCAGCCCTGATGGATCCGGTCTCGCAACAGCCGGGCCCGAACGGCCAGGCAGGCAGCGGGAAGGGAGGCCAGCTGCGGGCCGTCCAGGTGCTCCGCCTCGGCGGCGGCGCAGTAGGCCTGTGTGTCGGTCCGGAGATGGCGCAGCGCGGCCAGCGACCGCGCGGCCACGAACGCTTTGGCGATCGAGCCCGGCGCACCGTCGGCCGGGTGCGCGTCGCCGGGCGGCAGCAGGTCGCCCACCTGGGGCTGGTCGACCAGGGCCCGCCGGACCACGGCGTCCTGGTCCCATCCCGGCAGCTGAGCGGCCGCCACGACGTTGGCCGACACGCCAACGTAGGCGCGATGGCCGAACACCGCGATGGCCCTGCTCTCCCATTCCTCACCCGTCGCGCCACCCATCGCGCCGCCGACTCCGAGCACCTGACCCAGCACGCGGGCGCCCGCGCGCAAGCCGCTCAACTGCACGTCGAGCGTGATCGGTGTCAGCGGCCCGGGCAGCGCCTCGGCGAAACCCGCCGCGCTGAAGACCGGGAACCGGGGGTCGATACGGTCGTCGAACTCCCCTTCGAGGCCGTCCGGGGCCGCACTGGGCAGCTCGTCGTCGGCGGCGGCGCGCGGGACGACCTCCACCGGCAGCGCCTGCGGGCCGCCGTAGCTGCTCGCGCCGGCGGCACCGAGCCTTCGGCCCACCAGCCCCCGGGCGGTGTCGGCCACCGCCCCGATCGCCTGCCAGCCGAACTCGAACTCCCAATCCTCTTGCACCGCGGCGATATTCATTTCCGGGACCAACTGCGTCCAGGCGGGAACCCGGTGGTGGCGCGGGCGCGAGTCGATGGATCGCAGCAATCGCCACGCGGTGATCAGGTTGACGGTGTCCGGGGTGGCCAGGTCCACCACCCCGGTCCGGTCGGTGTTCAGCGCGAACGCCAGGAAGCGCACCAGGTCGTCGAGGTGCAGCAGCCGCAGCGGCTGCGCGGAGATCTTGGTGCGCAGCAGCGTGGCCACGGTGCGGGACACCATCCAGTCGAGCTGGCGGCCCACCGGCGGAGCGATGCGGATCACCAGGGTGGGGCCCCAACTCGTCGACACCAAAGCCTCGGCCGGCTGATACACGTCGGGGCTGCCCGCGGCTTGCGACACGTAGAGCAACCGGGCACCGGCGCGGGCGGCCGCGTCGGTCACCTGCGCAAGCCCGTCGATGTCCGCGCTGCCCGGGGCGGTCGGGTCCACCGGGGCCAGGTGAATCACCGCGTCGGCTGCACCGGCCAGGTCCTGCAGCACGGGATCGCTCAGCGGCGCGCAAACAAACTCCACGTTGCGGTCCAGGCAGGCGTGGTGGCGTTCGGCGATGCCCGTGACGTGGTGCCCGGCAGCGACCAGCTGCCGTGCGACCAGCCGCCCAACGGTG
>JAQTVU010000146.1 GCA_028706695.1 Mycobacterium sp. | reverse complement strand
TGCGAGACCACAACGCGCGCTTCACGATCCACGCCGGCGAGGCGTTCGGCCTGCCCTCCATCCATGAGGCGATCGCGTTCTGCGCCGCGGATCGGCTGGGCCACGGGGTGCGCATCGCCGACGACATCGACGTGTTGGCCGACGGGGAGGTCCGGCTGGGGCGGCTGGCGTCGATCCTGCGGGACAAACGGATTCCGCTGGAGTTGTGCCCGAGCTCCAATGTGCAGACCGGCGCGGTCAAGAGCATCTCCGACCACCCGTTCGACCTGCTGGCGCGCGCCCGTTTCCGGGTGACCGTCAACACCGACAACCGGTTGATGAGCGACACCACGATGAGCCTGGAGATGCACCGACTGGTGGAGGCCTTCGGCTACGGCTGGAGCGATCTGCAGCGGTTCACCATCAACGCGATGAAGTCGGCCTTCATCCCGTTCGACGAGCGGCTGGCCATCATCGACGACGTGATCAAGCCGCGATACGCGGTGCTGATCAGCTGAGCGGCAACTTGACGGCGGACGCCCGCGGCATCAGGTTGGTGAGGTGAAGTTGCCTCTGTTGGGCCCGGTGTCGCTCACGGGGTTCCAGAACGCCTGGTTCTTTCTGTTCCTGCTCGTGGTGCTGCTGCTGGTCGGCGCCTATGTCGCGCAGCAATTCGCCCGCCGTCGCCGGGTGCTGCGCTTTGCCAACATGGAGGTGCTGGAGCGCGTCGCACCCGCGCGCCCCAGCCGGTGGCGGCACGTGCCGACGATCCTGCTCGCCGCGTCGCTGGTGCTGCTGACCACGGCCATGGCCGGGCCGACGTCCAATGTGCGGGTTCCGCTCAACCGCGCCGTGGTGATGCTGGTCATCGACGTCTCGGAATCCATGACCGCCACCGACGTCGCGCCCAGCCGGTTGGTCGCCGCCAAGGTTGCGGGCAAGCAGTTCGCCGACGAGCTGACGCCCGCCATCAACCTGGGGTTGGTGCAGTTCGCGGCCAACGCCACGCTGCTGGTCGCCCCGACGACGAACCGCGCCGCCGTCAAGGCGGCGATCGACGGGCTGCAGCCGGCTCCCAAAACCGCTACCGGGGAAGGCCTTTTCACCGCGATGCAGGCGATCGCGACGGTCGGTTCGGTGCTGGGCGGCGGCGACGGTCCGCCGCCGGCGCGCATCGTGCTGGAGTCCGACGGCGCCGAGAACGTGCCGCTGGACCCCAACGCCCCACAAGGCGCCTTCACCGCCGCGCGCGCCGCCAAGGCTCAGGGCATCCAGATATCGACCATCTCGTTCGGCACGCCCGACGGCACCGTCGAGTATCAGGGCGCCACCATCCCGGTGCCGGTGGACGACCAGACCCTGCAGAAGATCTGCGAGATCACCGACGGCCAGTCCTTCCACGCCGACAGCCTGGAATCGCTCAAGCAGGTGTATTCGACGCTGCAGCGCCAGATCGGCTACGAAACCGTCAAGGGCGACGCCAGCATGGCCTGGATGCTGCTGGGCGCGGTGACCATGGCCGGCGCCGTGCTGGCCGGACTGCTGCTGAACACCCGGTTGCCGGCCTGAGAGCTCAGACCGGCAACCGCCGGTTGAGCAGCAACGCCAGCGCCGCGGCGATCAGGGCGGTGATGACGGCCAGCCGCAGCCATCCCGCGCTGCCGGGACCGGGCACGACGCGGTACCCGATGTCCTTATCGATGGCGGCGTAGCTCTTCTCGAGTTCGCCGATGTTGGTCGCGGAGTAGGACTGCCCGCCCGAGAGGCGGGCGATTCTCTTCATCTGGTCGGGCTTGACCGGCACGGCGACGCGCATCTTGTCCAGCTCGATCTCGCCCGTCGGCGTGCCGAACGCGATCGTGGAGACGGGCACCCCGTGATCCTTGGCCAGCCGCGCCGCGGTGTAGGCCCCGTCGTGCGGGTCCTGGGGATCGGACGGCTTGTTCTCGGCGCCGTCGGAAAGAAGGATGATGCGTGCCGGCGGGGGGGCATCACCCGCGGTGGCGTCCGTCGCGCCGATCGCGTGCAGCGCGGTGAGGATGGCCTCGCCGGTGGCCGTGCCGTCGCCGAACTCGAGCTTCTTGAGCGCGTCGAGGGTCGCCTGGTGTTGCGGGGTCGGGGGCACCAGCAGGTAGGGCGTGCCCGCGAATCCGACCAGCCCCAGGTTGATGCCGGGAGTCAGCTGGGCGGCGAACTGGCTGGCCGCCTGTTCGGCGGCCTTGAGCCGGTTGGGCTCGACATCGGTCGCCCGCATGGACTGCGACATGTCTATGACGAGCATGACGACGGCGCGGTTGCGCGGTATGCGCATGTCATGGGTCGGGGTCGCCAGCGCGACGGTCAAGAGGACCAGGCAGAGCAGCGAGACGGCGATCGGCGCGTGCCGCCACCACGGCTGGGCCACGGTGGCCTCGGTGAACCGGCGCAGCCGGCGCCGGCGGCGGGCCTGGACCAGCACGTAGAGCGCCAGCAGGGCCAGCGGGACCAACCCGAACAGCAGCATGCCCGGCCGCTGGAACCCGTACAGCGGTAACGGGCCGATACCGGGAAGCGACACCGACTCACCTCCCGTTCGGCCGGATTGTTGGCACCCTACTCGCGCCTGAGCCGCCCATCGACGAATTGTTCCAGTTTCTCCCACTCCCGTACCGCCGCGGCGTAGGGGGGTGCGGGCTTGGCGGCGGAGTCGGGCTCCAGAACGTGGGCCACCAGCTTGCCCAGCGGCCGGCCCGGATCCAGCGCCTTGTCCACCGCGCTCTCCTCGGAGTAGTCGCCGATGTCGCGGAGCAGCTCGACGGCGAGTTCCAGCTGGTCGCGGTCCACGGCGTCCGGGCCGTCGGCCAGGTCGGCGGCCAGTCCGCTCGGCACATAGACGTGGTCGTCGGTGACCTCGACCGCCAGCGAGCCGTCGGTCGCGGCGGTGCGGATGTCATCGTAGGTGCTCAGATCCGACAGGGCGTGGTCGTGCTCGTCGGCGAGGTAGCGGGCCAGCGCCCGCTCGGAGCCGAACACGCTGATCCGCCCGTTGCGGCCCAGAAAGATCGGCCTGCCGTCCAGGTAACAGCGCAGCGTGTAGAACGTCCCGGAACTCGTCATGATCCGGATCGGGTCGATGCCCACCTGCAGCCAGAAATCCTCGTCGCCGCCCAGCACGACGGCGTCCCTCGGCGCGCGGCCCTGCCCCGGCCCCGCCTCCTGGGTTTCTTCGGTTTGTTCGGTTTCCTGGGTTTCCTGGGCGCCGTCGGCGGCTCCCGTCTCGTCCCGCTCGGCCGGCTCGGTGCTGGCCCGTTCTGATTCGACTTCCGGCTCTTCGAGTCCTTCGGGTTCTTCGGCCAGTTCGTCGGCGGCCTCGGCCGACAGCGCGGCGTCGACCTCCGGGGTGGTGATGATGCCTTCAATCGCGTCGAGCACGTCGTCCCAGTTGCGGGCGATGATCTCGGCGATTGCAGTCCAGCGCTTCTGACCGGCCTTGCCGGTGAAATGCTCGATTCCGCCGGCTACCGTGCCCAGGGCCGGGTTGCCGTTGAAGAACTTGGACATCGCCGGCAGCTCACACACCGACCCGATCGACGACACGATGGCCAGCGCGCCGGCCAGCGCCGTCACCGACTCCTCGGTCGGCTTCTCCGCCATCAGCTCCTCGACGACGACCAGATCGAATCGGCCGTCGGTGGAAGGGTCCAGCCGGTGGGCGCGCGCCGACGTCAGCTCTTTCCAGGCCGGGTGGTCGACGAGGTCGTTGTCGGTGTCGGACCGCACGAAGGCAACCATGTCGGCGACGGACTCGAAGGCATACATGTCCTCGCCCTTGCCCAGAAACGCCTCCCACTCGTCGCCGGCGTCGCGCCAGCGGGGCGCCCACACGGTGTAACGGTCCCCAGCGGGCAGGCTCAGGCGGATGGGCACGAGGTCAGCAGCCATGCGGCACAGAATAGCGACGGCCGGCCGACGCGCCCGGCCCGGTCATGCCTCTAGCCGGCCCAGATGTCGGTGATCACCGCACGCCGCACGCGGGGAGTATATTGGCCGGTCCGGGCCTCCAGGGGATGGCGCGGGGACGGATGCAAGCAGGTCAGGCGGGCCGGGTGCATTTGTTATATAGATAAGGTCGACTGCCGTGGACGTTCGCGTTGTTGATCACCCGCTGGCCATGGCCCGGCTGACCACGTTGCGCGACAAACACAGCGGCAACGCCGAATTCCGCGCCGCCCTGCGTGACCTGACGGTGATGCTGGTCTACGAGGCCACCCGTGGCGCGGCCCGCGAGACGTTCCCCATCCACACCCCGCTGGCCGAAGCGCTCGGGGTGCGGCTGGCCGACCCGCCCCTGCTGGTCCCGGTGTTGCGCGCCGGGCTGGGGATGGTCGACCAAGCGCTGGCGCTGTTGCCGGAATCCCAGGTGGGGTTCGTCGGGGCCGCCCGTGAGGAGAAAACCCACCGGACCGTGGGGTATCTGGAGTCGCTGCCCCACGACCTGACCGGCCGGCCGGTGATGGTCCTCGACCCCATGCTGGCCACCGGCGGCTCGCTGAAACACGCGGTGGGCCTGCTGCAGCGCCGCGGCGCCACCGACATCACCGTGCTGTGTGTCGTTGCCGCCCCCCAAGGCATAGCGGCACTGGAAAAGGCGGCACCTCACGCGCGTCTTTTCACCGTGGCCGTCGACGACGGGCTGAACGAGATCGCCTACATCGTGCCCGGTCTCGGCGATGCGGGGGACCGCCAGTACGGGCCCCGATAGTTGGCTCATGGCGCGAACGTGTGGCGCGAAAGTGCCGGTAGCGACGGGAGTTCCCGTGAAATGGGTTGCTGGCCGCACTTTCGCGCACACGGGCGTGCACCGCGTCGGCGTATTGCCGGGCCCCGCTAACCGATCAGCTCCCGCACCTGGGGGAGCAGTTCGTCGCGCAGCGCGCCGGCCCGCCGCCGGGCGGCCCCCAGGCCGTCGGTCACCGTGCAGCGAATTTCCAAGTAGCACTTGATCTTCGGCTCGGTGCCCGAAGGCCGCACCACCACCCGCACCGAGGTGTCGCCGTCACTCCCCGTGAAGATCAGCGCGTCGCTGAGGTCAGTTATGGTCACCTCGAGCCTAGCCAGGTGGGCCGGCGGGGACGCCCTTAGGCGCCGCATTTGGGCGGCGGCCTGTTGGGCGTCGACCCGGCGCGACAGCGCGGCGACGTCGTGCACGCCATGACGCAGGGCCAGCTCGTCGAGCCTGTCGGGCACCGAACGGCCCCGACCCTGCAGGGTGGCCACCAGATCGCACACCAGCACCGCAGCGCTGATGCCGTCCTTGTCGCGCACGGCCTGCGGGTCGACGCAGTGCCCGATCGCCTCCTCGTAGGCATACACCAGGGTGCCGCCGGGCACGTCGGCGTCGGCGCGGGCCAGCCACTTGAAGCCGGTGCGGGTCTCGACGTGCACCGCGCCGTAGTGCGCGGCGATGGCCGCCAGCATCCGCGACGACACCACCGAGCTGGCCACCACGGCGGTCCCCGACCGCCGCCCGGACAAAATGTAATCGCCTAGCAGCCAACCGGTTTCGTCCCCGGACAGCATTCGCCATCCCGACTCGGTGGGGATGCCGACGGCGCAGCGGTCGGCGTCGGGATCCAGCGCTATCGCGACGTCGGCCCCGACCTGCCCGGCCAGGTCAAGCAATGCGTCGGTGGCCCCGGGCTCCTCGGGATTGGGGAAGGCCACGGTGGGGAAGTCGGGGTCGGGCGCGAATTGCGCCGCCACGGTGTGCACGTCGTCGAAGCCGGCGCGCCGCAGGGCCTCGACGGCCACCGCGCCGCCCACCCCGTGCAGCGGTGTCAGCGCGACCCGCACCGAGCCGGAACCCCTGCGCACCCCGGCCGCGCGCTCGATGTAGCGCTGCACCAGGTCGGTCTCGGCCGGCGCGACGGGCCGGCGGGGGATCTGGTCGGCCGGCGGGGCGGCGGCCATCGCCGCTTCGACCTCGCGGTCGGTGGGGGAGACGATCTGGATGCCGCCTTCGAGGTAGAGCTTGTAGCCGTTGTCCGTCGGCGGGTTGTGGGAGGCCGTGATCTGCACCCCGGCGGCGGCGCCGGTGCGGCGCACCGCGAACGCCAGCACCGGCGTGGGCACCGGTCCGGGCAGTAACAGCACCGGGAATCCTTGTGCGGCAAAGGTTTCAGCGGTCACGGTGGCGAACGCCGCGGAGCCGTGCCGGGCGTCGCGTCCCACCACCACCGGGGAACCGGCCGGAATCCCCAGCACGTGGGCCACCGCCCAGGTGGCCCGCAGCACCACCGCGACATTCATGGCGTCGGGCCCGCCGCGCACCGGGCCGCGCAGTCCCGCGGTGCCGAACGTCAGCGGGCGCGAGAACCGCGCGGCGAGCTCGGGCGGGTCGCAGGCGACCAGCTCTGCAGCCGTCCGCGGGTCCGGATCGTGGGCGATCCCCCCCTCGGGGGT
>JAQTVU010000145.1 GCA_028706695.1 Mycobacterium sp. | reverse complement strand
CCTTCGGGGGTCTGCACCGGGGCCACCTGTGGGGCCGGTGCGGGCACGGCTTCCACCGAGACGTTGAACAGGAAGCCGACCGACTCTTCTTTCATGGCGTCGAGCATGGCCATGAACATGTCATAGCCCTCACGCTGGTACTCGACCAGCGGATCGCGCTGCGCCATGGCGCGCAACCCGATTCCTTCCTTGAGATAGTCCATCTCGTAGAGGTGCTCGCGCCACTTGCGGTCGATGACGTTGAGCAGCACGTTGCGCTCCAGCTGACGCATCGCGCCCTCGCCGGCGAGTTCCTCGAGCTGGGTTTCCCTTGCGGCATACGCCCGTTCGGCGTCTTTGAGCAGCTCATCGAGCAACTCCTCGCGGGTGAGGTCGTCGCGCTCGGAATCCGCCTCGCGCCGGGTCAGCTCCTTGTGGTCGATGCCCACCGGGTACAGCGTCTTCAGCGCCGTCCACAACGCCTCCAGGTCCCAGTCCTCGGCGTAGCCTTCGGCGGTGGCGCCGTTGACGTAGGCGGTGACCACGTCGCGCACCATGCCCAGCGCCTGCTCTTTGAGGTTCTCGCCCTCCAGGATGCGGCGGCGCTCGGCGTAGATCACCTTGCGCTGCTGATTCATCACCTCGTCATACTTCAGGACGTTCTTTCTGACCTCGAAGTTCTGCTGCTCGACCTGGGTCTGGGCGCTTTTGATCGCGCGGGTGACCATCTTGGCCTCGATCGGCACGTCGTCGGGCAGGTTCAGCCGCGTCAGCAACGACTCCAGCGCGGCGCCGTTGAACCGGCGCATGAGCTCGTCGCCCAGCGACAGGTAGAAGCGCGACTCCCCCGGGTCGCCCTGCCGGCCGGAGCGGCCGCGCAGCTGGTTGTCGATGCGCCGCGACTCGTGCCGCTCGGTGCCCAGCACGTACAGGCCGCCGGCGTCGATCACCTCGGCGGCCTCCTTACCGGCCTCCCCCTTGACCTTGGGCAGCTCCTGGTGCCAGGCCGCCTCGTACTCGTCGGGCGTTTCGACCGGGTCCAGGCCGCGTTCCCGTAGCCGCTGGTCGGTGAGGAAGTCGACGTTGCCGCCCAGCACGATGTCGGTGCCGCGGCCGGCCATGTTGGTGGCGACGGTGACGGCGCCGCGCCGGCCCGCCACGGCCACGATGCCGGCCTCCTGCTCGTGGTACTTGGCGTTGAGCACGTTGTGCGGGATGCGTCTCTTCTGGAACTGTCGCGACAGGTACTCCGAGCGCTCCACGCTGGTGGTGCCGATCAGCACCGGTTGGCCCTTCTCGTAGCGCTCGGCTACGTCGTCGACCACCGCGATGTATTTGGATTCCTCGGTCTTGTAGATGAGGTCGGGCCGGTCTTCCCGGATCATCGGCTTGTTGGTCGGGATGCTGACCACGCCGAGCTTGTAGATCTCGTGCAGCTCGGCCGCCTCGGTCTGGGCGGTGCCGGTCATGCCGGCCAGCTTGTCGTAGAGGCGGAAGTAGTTCTGCAACGTGATGGTGGCCAGCGTCTGATTCTCGGCCTTGATCTCGACGTGCTCCTTGGCCTCGATGGCCTGGTGCATGCCCTCGTTGTAGCGGCGGCCGATCAGCACGCGGCCGGTGAACTCGTCGACGATGAGCACCTCGCCGTCGCGGACGATGTAGTCCTTGTCGCGGTTGAACAGCTCCTTGGCCTTCAGCGCGTTGTTGAGGTAGCTGACCAGCGGCGAGTTCGCCGCCTCGTAGAGGTTGTCGATGCCGAGCTGGTCCTCGACGAACTCCACGCCCAGCTCGTGCACCCCGACGGTGCGTTTGCGCAGGTCGACCTCGTAGTGGACGTCCTTTTGCATCAGCGGCGCCAACCGGGCGAACTCGCTGTACCAGTTGGAGGCGCCGTCGGCGGGACCGGAGATGATCAACGGGGTGCGGGCCTCGTCGATCAGGATGGAGTCGACCTCGTCGACGATGGCGTAGTTGTGGCCCCGCTGGACGCACTCGTCCAGCGAGTGGGCCATGTTGTCGCGCAGGTAGTCGAAGCCGAATTCGTTGTTGGTGCCGTAGGTGATGTCGGCGTTGTAGGCGACGCGCCGCTCGTCGGGCGACATCTGGGCCAGAATCACCCCGACCTGCAGTCCCAGGAAGCGGTGCACCCGGCCCATCCACTCGCTGTCGCGTTTGGCCAGGTAGTCGTTCACGGTGACGATGTGCACGCCCTTGCCCGCCAGCGCGTTGAGGTAGGCGGGCAGCACGCAAGTCAGGGTCTTGCCCTCACCGGTCTTCATCTCGGCGACATTGCCCAGGTGCAGGGCGGCCGCGCCCATCACCTGCACGTCGAACGGACGCTGATCGAGCACCCGCCACGCGGCCTCGCGGGCCACCGCGAACGCCTCGGGCAGCAACTCATCGAGGGTTGCGCCGTCCGCGAGCCGCTTCTTGAACTCGTCGGTCTTGGCCCTTAACTCGGCGTCGGTGAGTTTCTCGACGTCATCGGACAACGTGTTGACATAGTCGGCCACCTGCTTGAGGCGCTTGACCATGCGACCTTCGCCAAGGCGCAGCAACTTCGACAGCACAGCTATGTCCCCTGTTGGACGCGGTCGTCTTCGACCTTCTTCGATTCGGCCTCATCCATCGTAGGCGACACGCCGCCACAGCCGGCGACCGTCGGCGCCCGGCGGGATCCGCGCCCGGTCAGGCGAGCCGGATCAGGCCGTAATCATAGGCGTGCCGGCGGTACACCACCGACGGCCGCTCGGTGTCCTTGTCGTGGAACAAGAAGAAGTCGTGCCCGACGAGTTCCATCTCGTAGAGGGCGTCGTCGACCGTCATCGGCGTGGCCGGATGCTCCTTGGTGCGCACGACCCGACCGGGTTCATGGTCGATGCCGTGGTCGGTGCCGTCGATATCGACGCCGTCGCGCCGCAGGGTTGGCTCCGGCGTGCCGGGCTGCTGCGGGGAGGGCGGCACCACCGCGGTGGCGGCGGCCAGCGAGACCGGGGTCTTGTCGCCGTAGTGCACCTTGCGGCGGTCCTTGACGCGGCGCAGCCGGTTCTCCAGCTTGTTGACCGCGGACTCGAACGCGGCGTAGAAGCTGTCGGCGTTGGCCTCCGCGCGACTCACCGGGCCGCGGCCGCGGGCGGTGATCTCCACGCGCTGACAAGACTTGCGCTGGCGCCGGTTCGGCGCGTGTTTCAGCTCGACGTCGAAAAGGTAGATGGAGCGGTCGAATCGCTCCAGGCGGGCGAGTTTCTGGGAGACATAGATGCGGTAGTGATCGGGAATTTCTACGTTGCGGCCCTCGAAGACGACCTCGGCCTTGGGCGTCGGTTCGGCCTGCCCGTCAGGATGCGCCGGCGGTTGGTCCAGAACCTGGGCGGAATTTTCTGATAGCTCGGATAGCTCGGATTGCTCTGACATACGGGACGACCCATTCCTCTCTTCACATCGCACGCGCTGCGTGCCCGGCTTTGACGCGCGCCGACGGGGGTGCAGTGGTTTTGGCCCAAGCCGCCCGCCGGTGCATGCTGTCGAATGCTCACCCCTTCCCGCAGTCGGGTCTCAACCTGGGAATTTGCGACCAGTGAGTCAGTGATGTTGTCTTCGACGTTAGCTTGTGTTCGCCCGGCGATGCCACTGATTTCTCCGACGTGTTGCGAGTTCGTCACATCGGGACCTTCCGCGACCCGCCGCGACCCGCCGCCCGGTTCATGCGGCCGCCACCGTGAGCACGGCGGCCACCCGGATCCCGGCGCCGCGCAGCACCCGCACCGACTCGCGCGCCGTCGCCCCGGTGGTGACGATGTCGTCGACGAGCACCACCTCGGCGTCGAATTGGGTGAGCCGCTGACCGCGCAGCCGCACCCGCCGCGCGATGTTGCGCTCCCGTTCGGCGCCGCCGAGCCCCATCGAGTCGCGGGTGAGCGCCTTGGTGCGCAGCGCCGGGGCGATGGAGATGTCCGGGTGCCCGGCCACCGCGGCCCGGGCCATCCGCTCGACCGGGTCACCGCCGCGCCGGCGCGCCGCCCCACGCCTGGTCGGCGCGGGCACGATCGCCAACGGGGTCTCGACCATCCCCCATGTCAGCAGCCGGTGCACCCCGATCGCCAGGGCGCGCGCCAGCGGTGCGACCAGATCGCCGCGGCCGTGTTCTTTCATCGCCAGGATCGCCCGGCGGCGGGCGCCGGCGTAGCGGCCCAGCGCGAACACCGGCACCTGCGGGTCGATGCGCGGGCTCACCACATGCGGCTGCCCGACGGCCACCGACAGCTCCAGCGCGCAGGCGTCGCACCAACGGGTCGAGGGCGCCCCGCAGCCGCCGCATTCCAGCGGCAGGATCAGGTCGAGCACCGGCCCAGTGTCGCGGACGGGGCCGACAGGGCCGAAGGCTCGCTCAGCCCGGCAGCACCGGCGCCGCGCCGGGGATCGCCAGCGCAGACACCTCCGACCAGCCCTGCTGGCCTTCCCCGGCCGAGGCGGAGTACTGCAGCACCCCGTGCGGATCGGCGACGTACACCGTCGACGGGTTGGCGGCGACCGTCGACACCGGGAGCTGCAACCCATGCGCCGGGGCATCGGAGTTCACACCATCCAGATTCACGTAGGACACCGGGTGGGACGCGTCCGTGCGGGTCACCACGATGTCGTCACCGGTCCGCCAGGACAACGACACCACCGAGGCGCCCAGGCCGAACCCCAGCCGCCGCGGATAGGTCAGCGCGTACTGGCCGGCCTGGGTTTGCTCCACGCCGGCGAGGATCACCTGGCCCCCGATCACCATCGCGGCGCGCGTTCCATCCCGGGACAGCTGCAGGTCGGTGATCACGCCGGGGAAGTGGCTGGCCACGGCCGCCGCATCCACCGGGATGCGCGCGGGTTGACCCGAGGCCGGTTCCTGGATCGCCCGCAGCACGTTGGCGCCGTCCACCACCACCCACACCGCGTCGTCCAGCGACCAACTCGGCCGCGACAGGGTGTGCCCGTCCGCGGACTGGACCGCCTCGCCGCCCAGGTCGCCGATCCACAGGGACGCCTCGATGTCGGGCGCACCGCGGTGCAGCGTCACCACGGAGGCCACCTGCCGCCCGTTGCGGGACAGCGCGGCGCCGGTCTGGTCTCCCATCCGGCCGAAGGCCCCGGGCACCATGACGAAGTGCTGCCCGTCCAGCGACGCCAGTGAGCCGTTGACCAGGGCGTGCAGCCCGGCCCCCGCGCCGTCGGCCACGCCGGGGTCGGTGGCCGCGACATCGGAGGTGGTCCAGCCCTCGGCGAACCGGTCGTCCAGCGGAGCGCCGTCGGCGTCGATCACATACGGGCCGCGGATGTCGGCCCTGGCAAGTGTCCAAATGATCTGCGCGGCAAGCAGCTGCCTGCTGTGCGGGTCGGTGGTGGACAGTTTCTCCAGCTCGATGCGCGCGCCGCCGTAACCGCGTCCGATCCCGTTCTTGCCGCCGTCGGCGCGGGTCACCGGTCCGCGCAGCCGCAACGGCGGGGCAAGCAGATTGCGCACCGTGTGAGCCATCTCGGGACGCGGCCCAGCGATGAGCTTGGAGATCAGCTCGGTGGCCAACTGGTCGTGATCGGGCACGGCGACATAGCGCGGGTCGGGCACCATCGTCTTGCCCGTCGGGTCGGCGAAGTAGAGCGTGTTGCGCTTGTAGGTCGTCTGAAATTGCTGCCAGTCCAGGAAGACCCCGTTGGGTAGCCGGTTGATTCGCCAGCCGCCCGAGGTCTTGACCAATTCGATCGGCCCCGGATCGGGCAGCACACCTTCGGCGGTTTCGAACACCCCCATGTCGGACAGCGAGCCCAGGATGTCGGCCCGCATCGTCGCCGAAACTCGTTCTGCCGCACGCGTTTCGACGAACACCACGTGGTCGATCAGGAGCGCGTTGCCGGCGTCGTCCCAGGCGTTGGACGCCGACTGGGTGAGGAACTGCCGCGCGGCCAGGTGCCGGTTCGCCGGATCGGCTGTGGCCTTAAGGAATTCGCGCAGCAAAACGTCGGGATCCATGCCCGGGGTCGGCTTCGGCAGATTCGACGGCGCCGGCCGTTCGACGGTCCCGATGGCCTGCGGCGCCGAGTAGCTGGGCACCCCGGCGCAGCCGGCGAGCAGCACCGCCGGCAACAGCAGCCCCAACATGCGCCGCCCGGCGATGCGGACAGTGCCGGGCCGGGGCGGAGCCGGACGACGAAAACTGCGCATCCGCATCACACGCCCCTCTCGGCGTGCTCCCGCTGACGCTGCGCGCGCTCCTTGCGGTCGGGCACGCTGTGCTGTGGAATCGGCTTCATCGGCAGCGGGCTGGTGGTGACCTTGTGGCCGCGCACCAGCGGAAGCGTCAGCCGGAAGCACGAGCCCTGGCCGGGCTCGCCCCAGGCCTCCAGCCGGCCCTGGTGCAGGCGCGCGTCCTCGATGCTGATGGCCAGGCCGAGCCCGGTGCCGCCGG
>JAQTVU010000144.1 GCA_028706695.1 Mycobacterium sp. | reverse complement strand
CTACCTGGCGGCCTTGGTGGGCGAGGAAGAACGTCCCGGCCCGGGCGGGATCGAGGCGCCGCCGGCGGCCCGGTGGCGGGTCGCCGGATCGGCGGCGCTGTTCGTCGCCGGATTCACCGCGGTGTTCGTGCTCGGCACCGTCGCGGTGCTCGGCATGACCACCACGCTGATCACCAATCAGCTGCTGCTGCAACGGGCCGGCGGCGTGTTGACCATCGTCATGGGCCTGGTGTTCGTGGGCCTCGTACCGGCGCTGCAGCGCCAATTCCGCATCAGTCCGCGGCAGGTGACCACGGTCGCCGGCGCCCCGGTGCTCGGCGCGGTGTTCGCGCTCGGCTGGACACCGTGTCTGGGCCCGACGCTGACCGGGGTGATCACCGTCGCCTCGGCCACTCAGGGCGCCAATGTCGCCCGCGGCATCGTGCTGGTCATCGCTTACTGCCTGGGGCTGGGCGTCCCGTTCGTCCTGCTGGCCTTCGGCTCGGCCGGCGCCGTGTCGGGCCTGGGCTGGCTGCGCCGCCACACCCGGGCAATCCAGGTCTTCGGCGGCGCCCTGCTGATCGCGGTCGGTGTCCTGCTGGTCACCGGGGTGTGGAACGACTTCGTGTCGTGGCTGCGGGACGCGCTGGTCTCCGACGTGAGGTTGCCGATTTGAGACCCGCCCTCGCATGGTTCCGCAACACGTGGCGCGCGCTGACTTCGATGGGCACGGCGCTGGTGCTGTTGTTCCTGCTCGCGCTGGGCGCCATACCGGGAGCGTTGCTGCCGCAGCGCAGCCTCAATGCCGGCAAGGTCGACGACTACCTGGCCAGCCACCGGGTGCTCGGGCCGTGGCTGAACCGGCTGCAGGCCTTCGACGTGTTCTCCAGCTTCTGGTTCACCGCCGTCTATGTGCTGCTGTTCGTCTCGCTGGTGGGCTGCCTCACCCCGCGGACGATCGAGCACGCCCGCAGCCTGCGCAGCAAGCCGGTGGCCGCGCCTCGCAACCTGGCCCGCCTGCCCAAGCACGCCGACGCGCGGCTGCCCGCCGGCAGCGGGGAGCTGGACCTGCTGGCGAACACCGTCGCCGGCCGGCTGCGCGGCTGGCGCATCGCGATCAGGCGCCGCGACGACGCCGTGGAGGTGTCCGCCGAAAAGGGCTATCTGCGCGAGTTCGGCAACCTGGTCTTCCACTTCTCGCTGCTGGGCCTGCTGGTCGCGGTGGCCGTCGGCAAGCTCTTCGGCTACGAGGGCAACGTGATCGTCATCGCCGACGGCGGCCCCGGCTTCTGCTCGGCCTCCCCGGCCGCCTTCGACTCGTTCCGCGCCGGTAACACGGTCGACGGCACGTCGCTGAATCCGATCTGCATCCGGGTCGACAACTTCCAGGCCCACTACCTGCCGTCGGGACAGGCCACCTCGTATGCCGCGGAGATCGACTACCAGGCCGGCCGTGACCTGACGGCCAACAACTGGCGCCCCTACCGGCTGGAGGTCAACCACCCGCTGCGGGTCGACGGTGACCGGGTGTACCTGCAGGGCCACGGCTATGCGCCGACCTTCACCGTGACCTTCCCCGACGGGCAGACCCGCACGTCGACCGTGCAGTGGCGGCCCGACAACCCGCGGACCCTGCTCTCTTCGGGTGTGGCGCGCATCGACCCGCCGGCCGGCAGCTATCCCACCGAGGCCGAGCGCCGCAAACACCAGATCGCGATCCAGGGTCTGCTGGCGCCGACCGAGCAGCTCGACGGCACCTTGTTGTCCTCCCGGTTCCCGGCCCTGGACGCCCCCGCGGTGGCCGTCGACATCTACCGCGGCGACACGGGCCTGGACACCGGGCGGCCCCAGTCGCTGTTCACCCTGGATTCGCGGCTGCTGCAGCAGGGCCGGCTCACCAGGGAGAAGCGGGTCAACCTGCGCGCCGGCCAGGAGGTGCGCATCGAGCGGGGCCCGGCGGCGGGGACGGTCGTGCGCTTCGATGGGGCGGTGCCGTTCGTCAACCTGCAGGTTTCTCACGACCCGGGGCAGGCCTGGGTGCTGGTTTTCGCCGTCGCGATGATGGCCGGTCTGGTGGTGTCGTTGCTGGTGCGCCGCCGCCGGGTGTGGGTGCGGCTGAGGTCGGCCGGCGAAACGGCCCCGGGTACGGTGAACGTCGAACTGGGCGGCCTGGCGCGCACCGACAACTCCGGCTGGGGCGACGAGTTCGAGCGGTTGACCGAGCGGTTGCTGGCCGGGCTCGGCGAGGCCGCCGACCGGGCCGACACGACCGCCGCGTCCGTAAGGAGTTCTCAGGTGGACGTCATATGAATACCGTGCATGTCAATGTCGGCCTGGCCCGTTCTTCCGACTGGGCGTTCACCTCGGCCGTGGTGACGCTGGTCGTTGCCCTGGTGTTGCTGGCCGTCGAGCTGGCCTACGTCGGGGCGCGCCGCGCCGACGACCGGGCCCGGGTGCCGGCCGGCGCGGTCGCCGCTGACAGCGTCACCCCCGGCATCGTCGACGACGCGCCGACCCGGCCGTTCGACGAGCGGGTCGGGCGGGCTGGGCTGGCCCTGGTTTACCTGGGCATCGGGCTGCTGCTGGCGTGCGCGGTGCTGCGCGGCCTGGCGACCCTACGGGTGCCGTGGGGCAACATGTACGAATTCATCAACCTGACCTGCCTGTGCGGCCTGGTCGCCGGCGCCGTGGTGCTGCGCCGCCCGCAGTACCGCCCGCTGTGGGTGTTCTTGCTGGTGCCGATCCTCATCCTGCTCACCGTTTCCGGGCGCTGGCTCTACACCAACGCCGCGCCGGTGATGCCCGCCCTGCAGTCCTACTGGCTGCCCATCCATGTGTCGGTGGTCAGCCTGGGCTCGGGGATTTTCATGGTCGCCGGCGTCGCCAGCATCCTGTTCCTGCTGCGCACCTCGCTGCTGGGCCATCCCGAGACCGAGGGGCTGCGGGCACGTCTGGTGCAGCGGCTTCCGGACGCACAGACCCTGGACCGCATCGCCTACCGGACCACGATCTTCGCGTTCCCGGTATTCGGCTTCGGGGTGATCTTCGGCGCCATCTGGGCCGAACAGGCCTGGGGCCGCTACTGGGGCTGGGACCCCAAGGAGACGGTCTCCTTCGTGGCCTGGGTGGTGTACGCCGCTTATCTGCACGCCCGGTCGACGGCGGGCTGGCGGGACAGGAAGGCGGCCTGGATCAATGTCGTGGGATTCGTGGCCATGGTTTTCAACCTGTTCTTCGTTAACCTGGTGACGGTGGGTTTGCATTCGTATGCAGGCGTGGGATGACTGGGATGACCGGGAGCCACCGACCCGAGCAGGCGAGCCAAGGGGGAACAGGTGTCCGACGAGCCGACAACGGGCGTGGACGCGCCCGACCAGCCGACCACGCAGCTGCCCCCGCAGCGGTGGGGTGGGGAGCCTGAGCCGCCGGCGGAGTATGGCGGCGAAACGCAGACCGGCGGCTTCGCCGGGTTCCGCACCGAGCGGCGGAGTGTCCCGCCCGAACGGCGGGCGTCGGCATCGCCCACCACGCCGATACCGGCGGCGATGACGGTCGACATGCCTCAGCGGCAGCCGACACCGGCCACCGGTATGGCTCGGGTCGACCCGACCGACTATGGGGCCTATTACGCCGGCCCCGCCGAGGCGCCGCCGCACCAAGCGCCGCGGCGCCCCGAATCCCTGCCGCACACGCCGTATCCGGAATTGTCCACCAGCATGTTGCTGCGACCGGTCAAACCGCCGCCGACCGAGGGCTGGCGGCGGCTGCTCTACGTGCTGTCCGGGCAGCTGATCAATCTGGGGGAGAGCCCGCGGCAGGCGCGCTACAACAACCTCGTCGCCCAGGTCAACCGGCCGCTGCGGGGCTGTTACCGGATCGCCCTGCTGTCGCTGAAGGGCGGCGTCGGCAAGACCACGATCGCCGCGACGCTGGGCGCCACCTTCGCCTCCGTCCGCGGTGACCGGGTGGTGGCCGTCGACGCCAACCCCGACCGCGGCACGCTGAGCCAGAAGGTGCCGCTGGAGACGGCGGCGACGGTGCGCGAGCTGCTGCGCGACGCCGGAACCGTCGAACGCTACAGCGACGTCCGCCGCTACACCTCGAAAAGCCCGAGCGGCCTGGAGGTGCTGGCGTCGGAGACCGACCCGTCGGTGTCGGAGGCGTTCAGCGCCGAGGACTACGCCCGCGCGCTGGACATCCTGGAGCGGTTCTACGGGTTGGTGCTCACCGACTGCGGCACCGGGCTGCTGCATTCGGCGATGTCGTCGGTGCTGGAGAAGGCCGACGTCCTGATCGTCGTGAGCTCCGGATCCATCGACGGCGCGCGCAGCGCCTCGGCGACGCTGGATTGGCTGGACGCGCACGGCCACGAGGAGCTGGTCAGCAATTCGGTGGCGGTCATCAACGCGGTGCGCCCGCGCACCGGCAAGGTCGACATGAACAAGGTGGTCGACCACTTCTCGCGGCGCTGCCGCGCGGTGCGTCTGGTCCCGTTCGACCCGCACCTGGAGGAGGGCGCCGAGGTCAGTCTGGACCGGCTGCGCCGCAATACGCGAGAAGCGCTCGTCGAGCTGGCCGCCGTCGTCGCCGACGGATTCCCCGGCGACCGACCCAACCGGGGCCCGATCTGAGCGGCCCGGCGGGGAATTCAGCCAGGGTTAGCGATGGGCTAGCGATGGGTTAGCGAGGGTTGTTGTCTCCGTGGCCTAACCGCCGCAGGAACTCCGGATCGTCGTCGGGTCCGATGACCCGAGTCTTCGGCCGGTTGTTCTGTGACCGCGCTGCGCGCCAGCCAACGTAGATCAGGGTTCCCAAAATCAGGACGAGCAGCAGGTAGAGCACTCAACACCTCCTGCAGCGAATATACCCGCGCCGTAGGCTCGATCCGTGGCAGAAGGCGGTAGCGACAACGGCACTGAGGGCCCGCGCAGGCGGGTCGTGGTCGACGTTCTGCTCTACGCGGCGGCGCGCCTGTCGCTGGTGGTCCTGCTCAGCGGGGCCATCTACGGTGTGGCGCGCCTGCTGGGAATCGCGCAGTTCCCCATCGCGGTGGCCGCGCTGTCCGGTCTGATCATCGCCATGCCCCTGGGCATCTGGTTGTTCGGCCCGCTGCGCCGCCGCGCCACCGCCGCGCTCGCGGTCGCCGGTGAACGCCGCCGCCGGGAACGCGCACAGCTCCGGGCCCGGCTGCGGGGCGAGACACCGCCTGACGACTAGCCTCCGACCAGCCTCCGTCCGTTCGGCACACCCGAACCCGGGCGCGGTCGGTCAGCGGGCCAGTGCCAACGCGGTCGCCACCGCAGCCGCCCACACCACCATCGCCAGGCCGGTGTCGCGCAGCACCGGGATCAGCTCCGGGCCGTCGCGCCCCGAGCGCACCGGGCCCATCGCGCGCAGCGCCAGCGGCGTGGCCAGCAGGCCCGCGGCGCACCACGGCGTCGCCGCCATCAGCACCAGCGTCAGGACGGCGGCCGTGGCCAACAGCGCTTGGTAGAGCGCGCGGGTGCGGGCAGCACCGAGGCGTACCGCCAGGGTGAGCTTGTGCGAGCGCGCGTCGGTGGGGATGTCGCGCAGGTTGTTGGCCACCTGCACCGACGACGACAGCGCCCCCACCGACACCGCCAGTACCAGCCCCACCCAGTCGACCCGCAACGCCTGGACGTACTCGGTACCCAGCACGGCGACCAGGCCGAAAAACACGAACACCCCGACCTCGCCGAAACCCGCGTAGCCGTAGGGCTTGGACCCGCCGGTGTACAGCCAGGCCCCGGCGATGCACGCGGCGCCGACCACGATCAGCCACGGCGCGGACAGCAGTGCCAACGCCAGCCCGGCGACCGCGCCGACCGTCAGGCTGGCCACGGCCGCGGTCAGCACCGCCTTCGGGGCCGTCAGCCGCGAGCCCACCAGCCGCACCGGGCCGGCCCGGTCATCGTCGGTGCCGCGGACGCCGTCGGAGTAGTCGTTGGCGTAGTTGACGCCGACGGTCAGCGCGGCCGCGACCGTCAGCGCCAGCAGCGCCTTCCACCACACCGCGCCGTGCAGCCACGCCGCGGCGCCGGTGCCGGCGACCACCGGCGCCACCGCGTTGGGCAGCGTCCGCGGCCGCGCCGCCGAGATCCAT
This sequence comes from Mycobacterium sp., assembly GCA_028706695.1. Taxonomy (GTDB): domain Bacteria; phylum Actinomycetota; class Actinomycetes; order Mycobacteriales; family Mycobacteriaceae; genus Mycobacterium. The sequence goes on along the minus strand of JAQTVU010000144.1, from coordinate 328 downwards.
TGCCCGAAACTGGCCATCCAGGAATCCTGCCGGTGACCGCCACCGCAATCAACTGCGTGCCAGCCATCACGCATGCACCACAATGGGCGGATGCTCGGAGTCATCGGCGGCAGCGGCTTCTACACCTTCTTCGAGTCGGGTGTCCACACCGTCACCGTGGATACCCCGTTCGGCCGGCCCAGCGCGCCCATCACGGTGGGCAGCGTCGGCGGGCACGAGGTGGCCTTCGTGCCCCGGCATGGCGTCACCCACGAGTACTCGGCGCACACCGTGCCGTACCGGGCCAACATGTGGGCGCTGCGCAAGCTGGGGGTGCGACGGGTGTTCG
>JAQTVU010000143.1 GCA_028706695.1 Mycobacterium sp. | reverse complement strand
ACCGCATCGGCAAGACCGGCGTCACCAGCAAAGACGACCTCAAAACCAAGGCCGGCAATGCACTGCGCCGCTTACAAAGACTTCCGCACCTAGTCGAAGGATTCTTCCGCGACCCCAACCTGGCCTATATCACCGCATGACTCAACCTACTAATGAACTCCTTAGTAGCTACTTCGCCTCGAAAAGGCTGCTGGGATTGTGGCTCTGACCTGGGGGATGTCGGCGCGCCGCACGGATGAGTTGGACGAATGGCGGGATGATCCGGGAAATGGCTTGTGGTGGATGAGAATCGAGTCCTCATGCTGGCGACCACGAACCCGCAGCAGACACTTCGGGAGACGATTCTGGCGCCGGGATATCAGGATCTGCCCAAGGAGCTGGCCGCGGCGGACAAGCTGCTGGACGGATGATGTTCCTCAAGCACCGCTACCGGCTGGGCTATGGGACGTTGTGCCGGGAGGTCGCCGATTCGATCTGCTGGTCGGGTTTTGCCGGATGTCGCCGGGCGCGCCGGTGCCGCACCCGTGCACGCTAGGCCGAAGTTACTGCTAGGCAAGGTCACCACCCGCTGCGAGTCGCAGGTGATCGAGGCGCTGAATCAGGCGCTCCTGGTCAAGGCCGCCGGCCCGGGTGCTGGTCAACGCCCGCCGCCACCTGCACCGCCAAGGTGAGACCGCGTCCGGGCAGCTGGCGGCGGAGCGGGTGATCGAGCAGACCCGCACCCGGCTATCCGGTCTCACGTCCGCCGCGGCGACCCGGCTGGTGTGGCTGCACGACCCGGATGCGCGCCCGATCGCCAACGGACGGCTGGGCAAACCGGTGGAGTTCGGCTACCAGGCGCAGTTCAGCGACGACACCGACGGGATCGTGCTGCACTACGGTGTCCACCGGGGCTGCCAGCTGTCGCGGCGCGGGTGATCGGCCGGATCAAGGGCGTGTTCGGCAAGGCGCCGGGCGCGGTGACCGCCGACCGCGGCTACGGCGAAGCCAAAGTCGACGAGGCGCTCACCGAGCTCGCGGTCAAGACCGTGGTCATCCCGCGCAAGGGCAAGCCGTCGGCGGCTCGCCGCGAGGTCGAGCACGGCCGCGGCGGGTTGCGCCGGCTGGTCAACTGGCGCACCGGCGCCCAGGGACGCATCTTCTACTTCAAACGCCGCTACGGGCTGGACCGCACCGTGCTCGACGGGGCTCGCCGGCGTCCGAACCTGGTGCGGGCTCGGCGTGCTCACCCGCAACAGCGTCAAGATCGCCGCGCTCGTGCAGGCTCGCCGCACCGGCACCGGCACCGCCGGCCACCGCCCCAGTCGTGTTGCTGCCGTCCGCCCGACCGGCCATGCGCCCGGCCCACCACGGCCTGGCCGCCCCGCAGCGACCGGGCCGCCGGGTCGCCCACCGCTGACCTCGGCCTCGCATGATCAACTGATTCGCCGCTCTCCCGGGCCGATCCGGCACGCCCTGACCAGCCCTCCCAGCCGGGAGGAAGCTGTACAGGAAGCCGGAAAGGGCTGGGAGAGAAGGGAAGTAGAAGGAATGTCCGAGCAAGCCCAAGCCAAGACGGTACCGGCCTCAAACGCCTTTCGGGGAAGTTACTAGGTGAGGAACTCACCGGCTGGCGTATAGCCCAACAACATACCAGCGAAACCGGCCACCTCAGCGTGCAATTCGTCCACTGAGCACACCGGACCGACATGATCGGGCACGCCGACGAACTCACACAACGACACAGCCAACCGGTTAGGGTCGCTGGCCAGCCAGTCGGCTGACGAACGCCAACAGCTCGCCAAACTCAACCGCCTCGCTAACGTCAAGACCCTGAAAAGAGCTCGGTCCGAGGTTCCGCCTACGGACACCAAAGCCTACCGAACCCCTGGCACCTTCGATGAAGGTCGCCTCGGCCGCTTCCGGTCACCTCCGCCGAGCGCCGCGCGAGGGTACGGGGCCGCCCCTCACGCGTCAAGGGCGCTACCGCGTCGCTTCACGATGGCCCTCGGCCACCCTTGACCCGCGAGCCTCTGCGACCCCTCATCGCGCAGTGACACGGGCAGGGGTCACGCCCCTGCCCGCACCGATGGCGCGGCGCTCGGCTCGCACCAAACAGGGATCAGTCGCCCCCCGTCCACCAAACCGCTCCACGAAGATTTCAGATGGGGCCAATTCACGCCGTCACGGTGGGGCCACTTCAAGTTGACATAGCCACGCTCATCGAACGGACAAGTAGGCAGTTCGAGACGTGTCACGGCAAACCGATGCCCGACGATAACGTCTGGCTGGCCCAGCGCACCGCCGAGCGCGACGCTCTGGTCAAGCTCGTCACGACGATGCGTGAAAACCCCACACGGGGGCAGGCAGCCCCACTTCCGGCCCAGTCCCGATCAGCATCGACACCACCAGCCACCGGAACCGAGTCTCGTGACCGACACCAGCCAACAGCGCATCGAGATTCTCAAGACCGCCGCACGCCGCAAGTCCGAAGAGAAGACTCGATCAGCCGACGACGCCATCGCCCGCATCATCAAACGGGGCGAGCCAGTCACATTCCAGGCCGTCCAACGGGAAGCCGGTGTCTCCCACGCATTCCTCTACAACAACACTCGCCTTCGAGCACGGATCGAACGCCACAGGGGCCAGCGCAGACCGGAACCAGACCAGCCCTCAACCGACGCAGAATCCGACAACAACATCGTGGCCGCGCTCACCGCCGAGATCGGGAGATTGAAGGCCCGACACCGCACTGAAGTCACGGAGTTACGAACCGCCCTCGAACAAGCCCACGGCGAGAACCTGGAACTACGCCGGCAGCTTGCCCTCTACGGACACGGCCCTGAGGCCGTGTCCGTAGAGTCTCGTTAGAGCGATCGCATCTACGTTTCGACCAGCGCATACTGGGCAATTTTTGGAGCGTCCGGTCGATAACTTTAGCCGAGGGCTTGCGCCGAAGAAAATTCCGGTCATCGACACCTGGCGCTGAACGGCTACCCGACCATGCCAGTACTGCTATGGTACCAATGTGGGGTACCATAGTAGTACTGAAAGGCAGGAGGGTGAGATGCCGGCACTGAATATCGACTTCACCGAGGAAGAACTGGCACTCGTCCGATCTGCGGCCAGCGATTCGGGCGCATCCATGCGCGCCTTCGCCAAGCAAGCCATCCTCGACAAGGCCAGCGACCGAGAAGGCCGCGTGCGCGCACTCGCCGAACAGGTCGCCGAACGCTCAGCCGAGTTGAACCAACGCCTCGCGTGACCGACTACCCCACTACCGACGAGGTCCTCATCGCCGCAGAATACGCCTGCGGATTCCGCCCCATCGTCAGAGATGCAGGCCTGCTGGAGTCGAGCCTCATGCGGCCCGCCGCAACGGTATTCGGACACGACGCCTACCCCCGAATCTGGGATAAGGCTGCGGCGCTGCTGCATTCGATGGTCACAACGCAAGCACTTGCCGACGGCAACAAACGCACAGGCTGGGCAGCGTGCTGGCTACTGCTCGGACTCAACGGGCACCGGATCTCAGCGGCCCTCGACGTCGACGCCGCCGAAACCTTCGTCATGGCGATCGCCGCCAACGAACTCACCTGGGAGCAGATCGCCGCGCGACTCCCCGAATTCGCGGAATGAGACGTAGTTGCGGTGTTCCACCTCAACTCGCCGCCGCTCCTGACTAGGCGACGGCGGCGGCGGGACTCAGCGGGGCGCCGGCCAACCGCGTCGCATACAACACGTCCGCGCACCCCTCCACGGTGTCGTAATGACGCAACGACTCAATGACTTCCGCCGCCCGCGCCGTAGCCAAGGACAACGCCGGCTCTGATCCGCCATGACCTTGGCCAAGAATCGCCTGCTCGTATTCGATCAGCGCAACGAACCGCTCTTGACGAACCTGCGCCCATGACTCCTCCCCGATCGGTCGGCTCCTCACGCGGCCTGCGCCCGTCGTATCCGCGCATCCAACTCCGCGGCGGCTGTGACCATGAATCGCGGGCATGGACGGTACGGGAATCCGCAAGCCTCCAGGTACTGCTGCAGCGGCATCACCCCCACCTGCCGCCAGGTCCGGATCAGGTTGGCCACCTCGACCCTGGGCGTCTCCGCCATGCCCTCCAGCAGCAGGAGATCGGAGATCGAGACGACAGCGGGCGCCAGCATCCTGCCCCCGTACGCCGCCATCATCTCGCGGGCACAGATCCCGACGAGCATCAGCGACGTCGGAGTGCTCGGTAGTCCCACGTCGGGCACGACGACGAAGGGCGCGAACGTCGTATCCATGAACGATCTTCCGTCCCAGCCGCATTCGGTCAGGTGGTCGATCACGGACTCGAACTGACGCGCCTTCTTGCTCGTCAGGAACGCTTCGAGGTTGGAGGCGAAGTCCTCGCCGCTGCCCCATCCCTCGGCCAGCGGTTGCCTCAGCGGGCGGTGCGTCGCGTCGATGAGCCAGGCGAACCGGCTATCGGTCGGCAGCATCCAATCGCACGCCTTCGGCCGCCTGCCGCTCCTCACTGTCCACGCGGCCTGCATCTCCTCTTCACCGACGATGGCGCCGAACATCGCACTGTTCGCAGCGATGCGGGCGATGATGCGACCGACGATCTGCTCGAACTGGTGCTTGACCGCATCCTGGAACTGCTTTGCCCGCTCCGGCTTTCCCTGCTCTATGAAGCCCTACTGAACATCGAACTCGGGGGCGTTCCCGAAAAACCGGTCCATGCCCCACTGCGCCCGAAGCGCGAGCAGTGCGCCGTCGCTGAGGTCGAGGAACGGGAACCGCGTGAACGTGTACCGCTGCGATCGGACGTCGCCGCGCTCTTGATCCTGCTGCGACATGGCGCGGAATTCGTCGAGGTCGCGGACCATGTCCCGCTTGATGTACTGCACCACCTCGTTACTGACACCGTGCTCGTGGAGTGCGCCTATGTCGAAGCGGGCGCGCCCTGTCCGGAGAACCGACACGATGACGTCGCCCGCCCGCAGGAACTCGTCCATGCTGATCCCGGTGGCTTCACGGAACGTGTCGGCGGGAGTCGCACCGAGCTGGTCGCCCACCTTCTCCGCCCATGGCTGGTACCAGAACTCGTGAGTCATGCACTTCATCTGTTCGGGCAATCGAGACGCGTTGAACATCATCATCGACGCCGCCTCGTCCACCGCCATCTCGTTGGCGAACTCTATGAGCTCGTCCTCCGACATGCCCCGCATCGCAGCGTCCATCTGGCGCATGTCCATCGCGTTGAACCGAGCTGCCCGGCCACTCGGGGTGTCGTGGTCCTCGTTCACCGACAACAACAGCTGGAGTAGGGCATCGTCGTCCTCGATACCGACGCGGGGCCGCCCCTCGCCGGCTTCGATGATCTCCCGCATGAGCCGGACCATAGTCTGGGGTGGCGCCAGCCGATGCCCAGCCACGAGCTGCTGCCGCACCGGCTCGTACCACTGCGAATCCACGATGCGCATCGCCTCGATCGGCAACGTTTCCGCACCGCTGAGCATCGCCGCGTCGAACTCGGCTTGCATCTCGCCCAGCGCTACCAATACGGCTGTGCTGTCGACGCCCGAGAGCAGCGCGAGGCGTTGTTCCCGATCTAGCGGGACCAGTCCCACAGCTGTCGCGGTGACCGCGTGCCGCGCCATCCCGTGCATCGCCTCTATGACACGCTGCGCCCCGACAGGGAGGTCACTCATGTCGGGTAGCTCCATCGCCGTGGGCTGAAAACCCGGCGACGCCAACCACGATGGCGAGGTGTCGGCATGAGTATTCAACGCCTGCAGTCACATTGGGGGTTCACCCGGATGCCCTTCGGCCGGGATCTGGCCCCGGCCATGCTGCACCGCCACGCCGGCCACGGCGAAGCGGTCGCCCGTATCAGCTGGTGTGTGGACCAGCATGCGATCGGGGTGATCACCGGCGAGGTCGGCGCCGGAAAGACCGTGGCCGTGCGGGCAGCCACGAACGCCCTGGATTCGTCCCGGCACGTGTTCATCTACCTGGCCAACCCAACGATCGGGGTACGCGGCATGCGCACCCGCATCGTGGCCAGCCTCGGGCATACCCCGGCGTTTCACAAGGCCACCCTGGCACCCCAGGCCGCCGAAGCACTGGCCGGCGAACACGCCGAACGCGGCCGCCACCCCGTCCTGGTCGTCGACGAAGCTCACTTGCTGGATAACCATCAACTCGAAGTGATCCGACTGCTGACCAACCACGACATGGACTCCGGGTCCCCGTTCGCGGTCATCCTGGTCGGCCAACCCAGCCTGCGCCACCGCCTGCGACTCGGAGTGCTCGCTGCACTCGATCAGCGCATCGCCGTCCGCTACACCATCGCAGGAATGAGCAGCACCGACACCGCCGACTACATCGGCCACCACTGCAAAATCGCCGGCCGGACCGACACCTTGTTCTCCGAGGATGCGATAGGGTTGATCCACAACGCCTCACGCGGTCACCCCCGCGCGGTCAACAACCTGGCCCTGCACGCACTGACCG
>JAQTVU010000142.1 GCA_028706695.1 Mycobacterium sp. | reverse complement strand
AAAATATCCAGGGTAGCGTTCTCCGGTTGTCCGAGAGCAGTAGTTCATGCCCGAGTCACCGCGGCCGGCGGCGACCGAAGAGCCGCACAAGCAACCACCACGGTGTCGATACCGTTGTCGCGCAGATAGTCATCGAGGACGGTGCCGAAAAAGGCGCCCCACCGGGGTTTGTAGAGGATGATCTCGCGATCGCCCAGCTGCTGAGGTCGTCCCGAGAGCAGCAGTTCGTCGTCGAAGCATGTGTTCGGGTCGGGTGTGAGAGCTGCGGCCAGCAGCCGTCCGGGGGTGCCTGCGCGCAGCATCGGTATCGGGCCGGCGACGAGATCTTTGCGTACCGGCTCGGCGTTGCTGCCATCAGCCAGGTAGAGCCGGACGATGTGCACGATCGGCCTGCTGGTGCTCCGAAACGCATGGCAAAGGCTGGTGATTCGAGGCACGGCGGTCGATGTTCCGGGATCTCCAGCGTGCCGCCATCTAAAGGTGCCTGAAGGTCGATGGTCAGTAGGGCTGCCGAATCGAAGTGCGGTTCGATAGAGGAAGGCATACAGCGTGGTAGGTGCTTCCGGACGGTTATCGATCCATATTCGGCACCCAGATCGCGTGTCGTGAATCCGATTTAAATCCGATAGACACCGAAATGTCGCCGCGCTAGCTTCTATTCACGAGTATCTTTTGGACAGGAGCTTCGGCCATGGCGACGATCGACACATTCCTCGATCTCGAAGATCCGTGTGGGTCGGATAGTCATGGCCGAGGAATTTCCACGTGCTCGCAAACCCGCCTACAAGCAAGTTGTGGATCGATTTCGGTGAACTAGGCATACGCAAGTCCAGCGCCCAGATCACCGACCTGTACTCAATCGATGACCTTACGGGCCGGCTGGTGCTGGCTGTGGTCAACCTGCCACCACGCCAAGTCGCCGACTTCCTCTCCGAAGTTCTCGTGCTGGGAGTGCCCACCGACGGTGACCGCGCTGTCACACTGGTTGGCCCGGACCGGGAGATACCTGTGGGCTTGCGGCTGCTCTAACCCGCGTCTAATCCCACGCGTGGCCGGGGCGCCCGGCTACCCGGCGGGCCGGTCCCGCAGCGCGGCCAGCCGCCTGATGGCCTCGTCGAGGGTGCCGTCACGTTTGCAAAAAGTGAAGCGCACCAGGTGATTCCACACCTCGGCTTGTCGCTGGGCATGCGCGGCGGCCGGATCGCAGAACGGCGCCATCGGGATGGCGGCCACCCCCACTTTTTCCGGCAGGGCCGCGCAGAACGCGGCGCTGTCCTCGTAGCCCAGCGGGCGCGGGTCGGCGCACACGAAATAGGTTCCGTAGCTGTCGTGCACCTCGAAGCCGATCCGGGCCAGCCCGGCGCTGAGCCGATCGCGCCTGGCCTGCAACGTGTTCCGCAGTTCGTCCACCCACGCGTCTTCGGTGTCCAGCGCCAGGGCGACCGCTGGCTGGAAGGGGGCACCACCGACGTAGCTCAAGTATTGCTTGGCCGCGCGCATTCCGGTGATGAGAGGGGCCGGGCCGCAGGCCCATCCGATCTTCCAGCCGGTGCAATTGAACATCTTGGCGGCGCTGGAGATCGTGATCGTGCGTCCGGCCATGCCGTCCAAGCCGGCCAGCGGCAGGTGTCGATGACCGGCGGGAGACGTGTACACCAGATGCTCGTACACCTCATCGGTGATCACCAGAAGGTCGGCCGCCACCGCGACCTCGGCGATGGCCGCCAGCTCGGTATGGCTCAGCACCGCGCCGGTCGGGTTGTGCGGGGAGTTGACGATCAGCGCCCGGGTGCGCGGGGTCACCGCCCGCCGCAGCGCGTCGGCGTCGAGGGCAAAGCCGCGGCCGTCGGGTGCCAGCGGCACGGGCACCCGCTGCGCGCCGGCCATCGCCACGACCGGCGCGTAGGAGTCATAGAAGGGCTCGATCAGCACCACCTCCGAGCCGGGCTCCACCAGTCCGATGACGGCCGCCGCGATGGCCTCGGTGGCCCCGACCGTCACCAGCACCTCGGTCTCCGGGTCGTATTCGATGCCGAACCGGCGCCGCCGCTGCGCGGCGATGGCCTGCCGCAGCGACGCGACGCCCATGCCCGGCGGGTATTGGTTGGCGCCGTCGGCGATGGCATCCCGGGCGGCCTTCAGCATGGCCGGCGGGCCGTCCTCGTCGGGGAAACCCTGGCCGAGGTTGACCGCGCCGACGCGCGCGGCCAGAGCCGACATCTCGGCGAACACCGTGGTCGCGTACGGACGCAGGCGCGACACCGTCATGGTCATCGAGCTTAGGGTGCCGCGCGCGGCGGCTGCCCGTTCGCCGCCCGACGCGCCCCGCCGTGACCAGGCGAGTCGGCTCAACCAACAGGTTGGACGGGCGCTTTGTTAGGGTGTTCGTACTGGGCCTAGTGCCCAGGACGGACCCCCAAGACCATGTTTGCGAACAGGAAGTCGTCATGTCCGAAGAAGCCTTCGTCTACGAGGCCATCCGCACCCCGCGCGGCAAGCAGAAGAACGGATCGCTGACCGAGGTCAAGCCGCTGAACCTGGTCGTCGGGCTGATCGAGGAGTTGCGCAAGCGTCATCCCGACCTCGACGAGAATCTGATCAGCGACGTCATCCTGGGCTGCGTTTCGCCCGTGGGCGACCAGGGCGGCGACATCGCCCGCACCGCGGTCATCGCGTCGCGCCTGCCCGACACCGTCGGCGGCGTGCAGCTCAACCGCTTCTGCGCCTCCGGGCTGGAAGCCGTCAACACCGCCGCCCAGAAGGTCCGCTCCGGCTGGGACGACCTGGTGCTCGCCGGCGGCGTGGAGTCCATGAGCCGGGTTCCGATGGGCTCCGACGGCGGCGCGATGATGGCCGACCCGGCCACCTCCTATGACGCCTACATCGTCCCGCAGGGCATCGGCGCGGACCTGATCGCCACCATGGAGGGTTTCTCCCGCGAGGACGTCGACGCCTATGCGCTGCGCTCGCAGGAGCGCGCGGCCGCGGCGTGGTCGGGCGGATACTTCGCCAAGTCGGTGGTGCCCGTCCGCGACCAGAACGGCCTGCTGATCCTCGACCACGACGAGCACATGCGCCCCGACACCACCGCCGACGGCCTCGCCAAGCTCAAGCCCGCCTTCGAGGGAATGGGCGCCATGGCAGGTTTCGACGACGTGGCGCTGCAGAAGTACCACTGGGTGGAGAAGATCAACCACGTGCACACCGGCGGCAACAGCTCCGGCATCGTCGACGGCGCCGCGCTGGTGTTGGTCGGTTCCGAGGCCGCCGGCAAGTCACAGGGCCTGACCCCCCGGGCACGCATCGTGGCCACTGCCACCACCGGTACCGACCCGACCATCATGCTGACCGGCCCGACGCCGGCCACCCAGAAGGTGCTGGACCGGGCCGGGCTGACCATCGACGACATCGACCTGTTCGAGCTGAACGAGGCGTTCGCGTCGGTCGTGCTGAAGTTCCAGAAAGACCTGAACATTCCCGACGAGAAGCTCAACGTCAACGGCGGTGCCATCGCGATGGGCCACCCACTGGGCGCCACCGGCGCCATGATCCTGGGCACCATGGTCGACGAGCTCGAACGCCGCAACGCCCGGCGCGCGCTGATCACACTGTGCATCGGTGGTGGCATGGGCGTGGCCACCATCATCGAAAGGGTTTAAGGCCATGGCAGAGAACACGATTGCGTGGGACAAGGACGCCGACGGCATCGTCACGCTGACGCTCGACGACCCTACCGGGTCGGCCAACGTGATGAACGAGCACTACAAGGAGTCCATGCACAAGGCCGTGCAACGTCTTGTCGCCGAGAAGGACTCGATCACCGGCGTGGTGATCGCCAGCGGCAAGAAGAGCTTCTTCGCCGGTGGTGACCTCAAGCACATGATCACCGCGGGCCCGGAGAACGCCGGTGAGATCTTCGCCGAGGTCCAGGACATCAAGCGCGACCTACGCGCGCTGGAGACCCTGGGCAGGCCGGTGGTGGCCGCCATCAACGGCGCGGCGCTGGGCGGCGGCCTCGAAATCGCGTTGGCCTGCCATCACCGCATCGCCGCCGACGTCAAGGGCGTGCAGATCGGCCTGCCCGAGGTCACGCTGGGCTTGCTGCCCGGCGGTGGCGGTGTCACCCGAACGGTGCGCATGCTGGGCATCCAGAACGCCTTCGTCAACGTGCTCAGTCAGGGCACCCGCTTCAAGCCGGCCGCCGCCAAGGACAACGGCCTGGTCGACGAATTGGTCTCCAGCGTCGAAGAACTGGTCCCGAGAGCGAAGGCATGGATCAAGGCCAGCCCCGATGCGCTCACCCAGCCGTGGGACGCCGAGGGCTACAAGATCCCCGGCGGCACCCCCTCGTCGCCGGCGCTGGCGGCGATCCTGCCGTCGTTCCCGTCGCTGCTGCGCAAGCAGCTCAAGGGTGCGCCGATGCCGGCGCCGCGGGCCATCCTGGCCGCCGCGGTCGAGGGCGCGCAGGTGGACTTCGACACCGCCACCCGCATCGAGAGCCGCTACTTCACCGAGCTGGTCACCGGTCAGGTCGCCAAGAACATGATCCAGGCGTTCTTCTTCGACCTGCAGACCATTAACTCCGGCGGCTCACGGCCCGCGGGCATCGGTAAGACCCCGATCAAGAGGGTCGGCGTGCTGGGTGCGGGCATGATGGGCGCCGGCATCGCCTACGTCTCGGCCAAGGCCGGGTACGAGGTCGTACTCAAGGACGTCAGCGCCGAGGCGGCGCAGAAGGGCAAGGGCCACTCCGAAAAACTCGAGGCCAAGGCGCTGGAGCGGGGCAAGACCACCAAGGAGCGCTCCGACGCGCTGCTGGCCCGCATCACCCCGACCGCCGACCCGCGGGACTTCAAGGGCGTCGACTTCGTGATCGAGGCGGTGTTCGAGAACCAGGATCTCAAGCACAAGGTGTTCGGCGAGATCGAGGACATCGTGGAGCCGAACGCGATCCTCGGCTCGAACACCTCCACGCTGCCGATCACCGGCCTGGCCGCCGCGGTGAAGCGGCAGGAGGACTTCGTCGGGATCCACTTCTTCTCCCCGGTCGACAAGATGCCGCTGGTCGAGATCATCAAGGGTGAGAAGACCTCCGACGAGGCGCTGGCCCGGGCCTTCGACTACACACTGGCCATCGGCAAGACCCCGATCGTGGTCAACGACAGTCGCGGCTTCTACACCAGCCGCGTCATCGGCACCTTCGTCAACGAGGCGCTGGCGATGCTCGGCGAAGGCGTCGAGCCGGCCTCGATCGAGCAGGCCGGCTCGCAGGCAGGATATCCCGCGCCGCCGCTGCAGCTCTCCGACGAGCTCAACCTGGAGCTGATGCACAAGATCGCGGTCGCCACCCGCAAGGGCGTCGAGGATGCCGGCGGCCAATACGAGCCGCACCCGGCCGAGGCGGTCGTGGACAAGATGATCGAGATCGGTCGTCCGTCAAGGCTTTCCGGGGCCGGTTTCTACGAGTACGTCGACGGCAAGCGCTCCCAGCTGTGGCCGGGCCTGCGGGAGACGTTCAAGTCCGGCACCTCGCGGCCGCCCCTGCAAGACATGATCGACCGGATGCTGTTCGCCGAGGCGATCGAGACCCAGAAGTGCATCGACGAGGGCGTGATCACCTCAACCGCGGACGCCAACATCGGCTCGATCATGGGCATCGGCTTCCCACCGTGGACCGGGGGCGCCGCACAGTTCATCGTCGGCTACTGCGGCCCGGCCGGCACGGGCAAGGAAGCTTTCGTGGCCCGGGCCCGGGAGCTGGCCGACAGGTACGGCGAGCGCTTTCTGCCGCCGGCTTCGCTGACGTAACTTCGTGGTTTGCCGCGCGAGCAGGGTCCCGTGCGCACGTGGTCGCCGGCCGCCACTTGACGACGAGATATAAACCACTGCGGCGCGCTGCGGCGTGTCGTGTGCGTGGTTTATGTGTCGGACAGGATGACGGTCTGCTTCGGCTGCAGCGACGGGTTCCCGCCTAAAGTCGATGGTTCTTTGCGGCCATGCTGTCAGGCGTCGGCTGCGGAATAGTCGGGCACCCGCATCGAGTCGTAGAGTCGCACGCCCTTGGTGTTGAGCCTGGTCAGCGCCCGGGATAGCGGCCCGGGCATCCGCGAGACGAGCTGGGCACCGCGGGTGAGGGCCCAAACCCCGGTCGGCGACCCGGGAATGATGCTCTTGGCGGCGGCGCGGGCGAAGGCCCGGCTGCGCAGCACCGGTTCGCGCATCGCCAGTTCATACGCGGCGAACGCGCGCAAGTGGTCGCCGTCCGCCCGGGCCAACTCGCCGGCCAGCACGTAGGCGCCCAGCACCGCGAGGCTGGTGCCGCCACCGACCGCGGGGCCCGGACAGTACCCGGCGTCGCCGACCAGGGTGACCCGTCGGCGCGACCACCTGTCCAGTCGCAGTTGGGTGATTGCATCGAAGTAAAAGGCCGGCGTCCGATCGAGTTGCTCGAGCCAGCGATCCCCCTCCGGATGCATGCCCGCGAATACGTCGCGCAGAATCTGCTTCTGGCGCACCGTATCC
>JAQTVU010000141.1 GCA_028706695.1 Mycobacterium sp. | reverse complement strand
CCGTTCCTGGTGATGGCCACGCAGAACCCGATCGAGCACGAGGGCGTCTACCCGCTGCCGGAGGCGCAGCGCGACCGCTTCCTGTTCAAGATCAACGTCGGCTACCCCTCGCCGGAGGAGGAGCGCGAGATCATCTACCGGATGGGCGTCAAGCCGCCGCAGCCCAAGCAGATCATGAACACCGGTGACCTGCTGCGGCTGCAGGAGATCGCGGCCAACAACTTCGTCCACCACGCGCTGGTCGACTATGTGGTGCGCGTGGTGACCGCCACGCGTCATCCCGAGCAGCTCGGCATGAACGACGTCAAGACCTGGATCTCGTTCGGCGCCTCGCCGCGTGCCTCGCTGGGCATCATCGCCGCCTCCCGCGCGCTGGCGCTGGTGCGGGGCCGCGACTACGTGATCCCGCAGGACGTCGTCGAGGTCATACCCGACGTGCTGCGCCACCGGTTGGTGCTCACCTACGATGCGCTGGCCGACGAGATCACCTCGGAGATCGTCATCAACCGGGTGCTGCAGACGGTGGCCCTGCCGCAGGTGAACGCGGTTCCGCAGCAAGGGCACGCGGTGCCGCCGGTGATGCAGACCGCGGGCGCCGGCGGTCGGTGACCGAACCCAAGCCCCCGGCGGTGCTCCATCCGCCGTCGATGCGGCGCGGGCAGATCGTCGACCCGAAGCTGGCGGCGGCGCTGCGGCAACTCGAGCTCACGGTCAAACGCAAGCTCGACGGGATGCTGCACGGCGATCACCTCGGCCTGATTCCCGGGCCGGGATCCGAGCCGGGGGAGTCGCGCGAGTACCAGCCCGGTGACGACGTCCGCCGGATGGACTGGGCGGTGACGGCGCGCACGACCCACCCGCACGTGCGGCAGATGATCGCCGACCGGGAGCTGGAAACCTGGCTGGTGGTCGACATGTCGGCCAGCCTGGATTTCGGCACCACCGGGTGTGAGAAGCGCGACCTCGCGGTGGCGGCCGCGGCCGCGATCGCGTTCCTCAACAGCGGCGGCGGGAACCGGCTGGGCGCGCTGATCAGCAACGGGTCCAGGATGACCCGGGTGCCGGCCCGCTCCGGGCGTCAGCACGAGCAGACGCTGTTGCGCGCCGTCGCCACCACGCCGCGGGCGCCCGTCGGGGTGCGCGGGGACCTGGCCACGGCCATCGACGCGCTGCGCCGCCCGGAACGCCGCCGCGGGATGGCGGTGGTCATCAGCGACTTTCTGGGGCCGATCAACTGGGTGCGCCCGCTGCGGGCGATCGCCGCGCGGCACGAGGTGCTGGCCGTCGAGGTGCTCGATCCCCGCGACGTCGAACTGCCCGACATCGGTGACGTCGTGCTGCAGGACGCCGAAACCGGGGTCACCCGCGAGTTCACCATCGACGCCCGGCTGCGCGACGACTTCGCCAGGGCCGCCGCCGCCCATCGCGCCGAGGTCGCCCGCACGATCCGTCGCTGCGGGGCGCCGATCCTGACGCTGCGCACCGACCGCGACTGGATCGCCGACATCGTGCGCTTCGTCGAGTCCCGCCGGCGCGGGGCGATGGCGGGCCGTCAGTGACGTTGCCGCTGCTGGGCCCGATGACGCTGTCGGGCTTCCAACACGCGTGGTTCTTTCTCTTCCTGCTCGTCGTCGTCGGGTTGGGCGCGCTGTATGTCCTGATGCAGCTCGCCCGCCAGCGGCGGATGCTGCGGTTCGCCAACATGGAGCTGCTGGAAAGCGTCGCGCCCCAACGGCCCGCCAGGTGGCGGCACCTGCCGGCGATCCTGCTGGTGCTCTCGTTGGTGCTGCTCACCGTCGCGATGGCCGGGCCGACGACCGACGTGCGGATTCCGCGGAACCGGGCGGTGGTGATGCTGGTGATCGACGTGTCGCAGTCGATGCGCGCCACCGATGTGCAGCCTAACCGGATGGTCGCCGCCCAGGACGCGGCCAAGCAGTTCGCCGACGAGCTGACCCCCGGCATCAACCTCGGGCTGATCTCCTATGCGGGCACCGCCACGGTGCTGGTGTCGCCGACCACCAATCGGCAGGCGACCAAGTCCGCGCTGGACAGGCTGCAGTTCGCCGACCGCACCGCCACCGGGGAGGCGATCTTCACCGCCCTGCAGGCCATCGCGACGGTGGGCGCGGTGATCGGCGGTGGCGACAAACCGCCACCGGCGCGCATCGTGTTGTTCTCCGACGGGAAGGAGACGATGCCCACCAGCCCGGACAATCCCAAGGGCGCTTTCACCGCCGCGCGCACCGCCAAGGACCAGGGCGTGCCGATCTCGACCATCTCGTTCGGCACGCCGTACGGCTTCGTCGAGATCAACGACCAGCGCCAGCCGGTGCCCGTCGACGACGAGACGCTCAAGAAGGTGGCCCGGCTTTCCGGCGGCAATGCCTACAGCGCCACCAACCTCGAGGAATTGAAGGCCGTCTACGCCTCACTGCAGCAGCAGATCGGCTACGAAACCGTCAAAGGCGACGCCAGCGCGGGCTGGCTGCGGCTGGGTGCGGTGGTGCTGGCGGCGGCCGCGCTGGCCGCGCTGCTGATCAATCGCCGCCTGCCGACCTGACGTGGCCCGGGCCTTATGGCTCCAGGCCTTATGGCCCGGGCCGCGAGCGTAACGCCACTGCGATTTCGAGCCCGGTTTTTCGCACTGGTGTTACGCTCGGCGCGCTCGCGCTTGGCGAACCCGTGCGACGATGTCGCCGGGGTGGTCCTCGGCAATGACGCGGACCACGATCCAGCCCAGGCGCTGCAGCGTCTCCAGACGCCGAATGTCCTTGACGTACTGTCGCCGGTCGGATCGATGCTGATCGCCGTCATACTCGACGGCCACCTTGATGTCCTCCCAGCCCATGTCCAAATACGCCCGGGTCCAACCCAATTCGTCGCGAACGGCGATTTGCGTCTGTGGCCGGGGAAACCCGGCGCTCAGCAGCAGCAGCCGCAACCAGGTCTCCTTCGGCGACTGGGCGCCGCCGTCAACCAGTTCGATTGCGGCCCTTGCGGTTTTGATGCCGCGGCGGCCGCGGTAGCGCTCGGCCAACAGCTCGACGTCGGCCGGCTTCAGCTCGACCGCCTGCGCGAGCGCGTCGATGGCCGCGACCGCGACGCTTTTCGGGCAGCGCCTTGCCAGGTCAAGCGCCGTACGAGCCGGAACGGTCACGCGCATGCCGTCGAGCACGGCGACCTCATCGGGCTCGATGCGTTCTTCCCACACCTGGATCCCCGCGGTTGGGCGGCGATTCGTGTCGATGATCGCGGCCGGCCGGCCGGGATCGATCCACCGGGCCCCATGCAGGGCGGAGGCCGAGAAGCCGGCCAGGATGCCGCGTCGGCGTGACCGCAGCCAGGCCGCCTTGGCCCGCGACACCGCGGTCAGCTCGGCGCCCCGGGGAACGTACACGTCCTGGTGCAGGGCGACATGCCGGCTGCGCAACTCGTACGGGGTCAGCATTCCTGCGGCCAGGGCCGCGCGGCCCGAAAACGGCTCCACCATGGGCGAAGTGTGCCGACCCCCACCGACAGCCGCCGCGAGCGTAACGCCCCCCGGCCGCCCCCGGCCGCCCCCAGCCGCCGCGAGCGTAACGCCACTGCGAAATTCGGCCTGGTTTTTCGCACTGGCGTTACGCTCGCGGCGTGAAATGGGGGGAGTCACGGTCCCCGCAACGCCGGGCGATAGGTTGACGGGGTGACTGACACGGCCACCGAGAACAGCACCGACACCGCCGCCCAAGCGGTCAGGCCACCGTTTGTGGCCCGCTCCGTCCTGGTCACCGGCGGAAACCGGGGGATCGGCCTGGCGATCGCGCAGCGGCTCACCGCGGACGGCCATAAGGTGGCCGTCACGCATCGGGGTTCCGGGCTGTCCGCGGGCTTGTTCGGCGTCGAGTGCGACGTCACCGACACCGACGCGGTCGACCGCGCCTTCAAAGAGGTCGAGGAGCGCCAGGGCCCGGTCGAGGTGCTGGTGGCCAACGCCGGGCTGTCCGCGGACGCGTTTCTCATCCGGATGACCGTGGAGAAGTTCCAGAAGGTCATCGACGCCAACCTCACCGGGGCGTTCCGGGTGGCTCAGCGGGCGTCGCGCAGCATGCAAAAGAAGCGGTTCGGCCGGATGATCTTCATCGGATCGGTCTCGGGTACCTGGGGCATCGGCAACCAGGCCAACTACGCGGCCTCCAAGGCCGGCGTGATCGGCCTGGCCCGCTCGATCGCCCGGGAGCTGTCGAAGGCCAACGTGACCGCCAACGTGGTCGCCCCGGGCTACATCGACACCGACATGACCCGCGCCCTGGACGAGCGAATTCAGGAGGGGGCGCTGCAATTCATCCCGGCGAAGCGGGTCGGCACCGCCGCCGAGGTCGCCGGGGTGGTCAGCTTCCTCGCGTCCGAGGATGCCAGTTACGTCTCCGGTGCGGTCATCCCGGTCGACGGCGGCATGGGCATGGGCCACTGACTTCAACCACGAGATCAGGACGGAACCACGAGATTAGGACGGACATGGCAGGACTGCTCGACGGAAAACGGATTCTGGTCGGCGGCATCATCACCGACTCGTCGATCGCCTTTCACATCGCGCGGGTGGCCCAGGAGCAGGGGGCGCAACTGGTGTGCACCGGCTTCGACCGGCTGCGGTTGATCCAGCGGATCATCGACCGGCTGCCGCAGCAGGCCCCGCTGATCGAGCTCGACGTGCAGAACGAGGAGCACCTGAACACCCTCGCCGATCGGGTCACCGAGGTGATCGGGGCGGGCCACAAGCTCGACGGCGTGGTGCACTCGATCGGCTTCATGCCCCAGAGCGGGATGGGCCTCAACCCGTTCTTCGACGCGCCCTACGAGGACGTCTCCAAAGGCATTCACATTTCGGCGTTCTCGTACGCCTCGATGGCAAAAGCCTTGCTGCCCATCATGAACGCGGGCGGCAGCATCGTCGGCATGGACTTCGACCCCAGCCGCGCCATGCCGGCCTACAACTGGATGACGGTGGCCAAGAGCGCGCTGGAGTCGGTGAACCGGTTCGTGGCGCGCGAGGCTGGTAGGTTCGGTGTGCGTTCCAACCTTGTTGCCGCCGGGCCAATCCGGACGTTGGCGATGAGCGCGATCGTCGGCGGCGCCTTGGGCGACGAGGCGGGCGCCCAGATTCAGCTGCTCGAGCAGGGCTGGGATCAGCGCGCGCCGCTGGGCTGGAACATGAAGGACGCGACGCCGGTCGCCAAGACGGTGTGCGCGCTGCTCTCCGAGTGGCTGCCGGCCACCACCGGCACCGTCATCTTCGCCGATGGCGGCGCCAGCACGCAGTTGTTGTAGCGCTGAATGCGATTCGACGCGGTCCTGCTGCTCTCGTTCGGTGGGCCCGAGGGGCCCGAACAGGTCCGGCCGTTCCTGCAGAACGTCACCCGGGGCCGCGGCGTGCCACCCGAACGCCTCGACGAGGTCGCGCAGCACTACCTGCATTTCGGTGGGGTGTCGCCGATCAACCGGATCAACCGTGCGCTGATCACCGGGCTGCGGGCGGAGCTCGACGTTCCCGTCTACTTCGGCAACCGCAACTGGGAGCCCTACGTCGAGGACACCGTTGCGGCCATGCGCGACGACGGTGTGCGACGGGCCGCGGTGTTCACCACCTCGGCGTGGAGCGGGTATTCCAGCTGCACGCGATACGTCGAGGACATCGCGAGGGCTCGCGCGGCGGCCGGGCCCGGCGCGCCGGAGCTGGTCAAGCTGCGGCCCTACTTCGACCATCCGCTGTTCGTCGAGATGTTCGCCGAAAACGTCGCCAGGGCCGCCGAGACGGTGCCCGGCGACGCGCGGCTGGTGTTCACCGCGCACTCGATTCCGGTGGCCGCCGACCGGCGCTGCGGGCCGAACCTCTACAGCCGCCAAGTCGCGTATGCCGCAAGGCTTGTCGCGGCCGCCGCGGGATACGCCGAGTACGACCTGGCCTGGCAGTCGCGTTCGGGACCGCCGCAGGTGCCGTGGTTGGGGCCCGATGTGGCCGACCACCTCGCGGCGCTGGCGCACGCCGGCACCACGGCCGTGATCGTCTGCCCCGTCGGCTTTGTCGCCGACCACATCGAGGTGGTCTGGGACCTCGACGAGGAGTTGCGCGGGCAGGCGCAACGGGCCGGGGTGGCCTTCGCCCGGGCCGCAACGCCCGACGCCGACCGGCGCTTGGCCCGGCTGGCAGCCGATTTGGTCGACGAGCTACGCCGCGGCGCGCCGCCCGCGCGGGTGAGCGGCCCGGACCCGGTGGCGGGCTGCCTGGCCAGCGTCAACGGCGAGCCGTGCCGTCCGCCGCACTGCGCGGCGCGGCAGCGGTAGCAAAGCTCAGTCGGCCCAGGCCGAGTGCAGGATCGCGTTGACCGCCGCCATGCGCGCCGAGCGCACCACCGCGGTGAGCGGGCGCAGCGCGTCGTCGGCGATGCGGCACTCCGACGACGACTGCCCGGCAATCGGTTCCACCCCGACGGCGCAGTGCGGCGCACCACCTTGTTGCGACGACCGGCTGAGCCCGACGCTGACCGCGATGATCGCGTCGAT
>JAQTVU010000140.1 GCA_028706695.1 Mycobacterium sp. | reverse complement strand
GCTCGTCGAGCAGGCGACCCGTCATCTTCGGGAACCAAAAGTAGACGCCGGCATAGGTGGCGAACGCGATGGTGCCGAACAATGTGTAGTGGAAATGCGCCACGACGAAATAGGTGTCGCTGACGTGGAAGTCGAGCGGCGGGCTGGCCAGCATCACCCCGGTCAACCCGCCCAGCAGGAATGTGACCAGGAACCCGAGCGAGAACAGCATCGGCGTCTCGAAAGTCAACTGGCCGCGCCACATCGTGCCGATCCAGTTGAAAAATTTGATCCCGGTCGGGACGGCGATCAAAAACGTCATGAACGAGAAGAAGGGCAACAGGACCGCCCCGGTGGCAAACATGTGGTGAGCCCACACCGCCACCGACAGCGCGGCGATCGACAGCGTTGCGTAAACCAGTGTGGTGTAGCCGAAGATCGGTTTGCGGGAGAACACCGGGATGATCTCGGAGGCGATACCGAAGAACGGCAACGCGATGACGTACACCTCCGGATGCCCGAAGAACCAGAACAGGTGCTGGTAGAGGATCACCCCGCCGTTGGCGGCATCGTAGACGTGAGCGTCGAGATGCCGGTCAGCGGCCAGCCCGAACAGCGCCGCTGTGAGCAGCGGGAACACCGCCAGCACAAGGATACTGGTGACCAGGATGTTCCAGGTGAAGATCGGCAGCCGGAACATGGTCATCCCGGGAGCGCGCATGCACACCACGGTCGTGATCATGTTGACCGCGCCCAGGATCGTTCCCAGGCCACCGACGCCGACCCCGAGGATCCACAGGTCCGCTCCAGCCCCGGGACTGTGCGATGCCTGTGACAGCGGAGTATAGGCAGTCCATCCGAAATCGGCCGCACCGCCGGGAACGATGAACCCGCCCAGCGCGATCAGCGCCCCGAACACGAACAGCCAGAATGACAGCGCGTTCAACCGTGGGAAGGCCACGTCAGGAGCGCCGATCTGCAGCGGCAATACCAGGTTGGCGAACCCGAAAACGATCGGGGTCGCATAGAACAGCAGCATGGCCGTGCCGTGCATGGTGAACAGCTGGTTGTACTGCTCGTTGGACAGAAACTGCAGCCCGGGCACCGCCAGTTCCAGGCGCATCAACAACGCCATCAGGCCGCCGACGAAGAAGAACCCGAAGCAGGCGACCATGTACATGATGCCGATCATTTTGTGATCGGTGGTGCTGACCAGTTTGTAGATGAGGTTGCCCTTGGGGCCGAGCCGCTGTGGGAACGGCCGGCGGGCCTCCAGTCTGGCAGCGGACGGTGCTTCCGCGGTCATCGAGTTCCTCCAGAATTCAGTAATAGGACCAGCATTGGGCAGGCGCCTCAGTATTTCGAGCCGCAAAAGCGCCGACCTAGGGCCAAACGTCCCTAAATCAACCGGTTTTCGGGCGCCGCCCGGTCGCTCGAGCGGGAAGGAAAGGCTTACCATCGCCGGTTGCATGTGCCGGCGCCGTCGCAGGACACATGGGTGAGCTGCGCCGCTGAGCTGCGGGCTGGTCGACTTTCCCAGGGCGTCTTGGTTGCGGCCCTGTTCACCCACACCAGCCGGCCCATGCTCGCGATCACCGTCAAGTATCGGTGTGCGTGGCCGGCCACGCGCAGGTGTCTCGAATGCCCAGATGTGGGGAGGGCACCCGCAGCCAACTCGACAGTCCCGCCGCGAAGTGGCTTTCCAGGGCCCAAAATTCGCAATCTACCCCGGTCGGGGCGATACTCGGGCGCGATGGTTACGGCCCCGATATCCCTTGATTTCGAAGATGAATCCATGAGATCCGACGGCCAGTTGACCAGCGCCGCCGGCCGCGGGGCGGGCGACCTACGGGAAACTCACCGGCATCCGAGGTGCTGACCTCCGGGGAGGAAAACCCAAGGGCTGCATGGTTGTTGTCGACGGTCCCCGAGGCCCGCGCCCGTAATTGAGCGGGCCGACGGTGTGCTGCGGCCGCCATGGACCCGCCGACATCCCGTCGCATATGCGGCAAAGGCGCGGCACTCCCCGCCGGGGCGGCCGTTCGGGTCGGCATCACCGCCACGCTAGTGTCGAGACGGTGGCGCACCTACTGGGAGCTGAGGCCCTGCATCTGGAATACCCGACCCAAGTGGTCTTCGAGTCGGTCACGCTGGGAATCAACGACGGCGCGCGCATCGGCATCGTCGGGCGAAACGGGGACGGCAAGTCGAGTCTTCTTGCCCTGCTCACCGGCCAGCTGCAGCCGAATTCCGGGCGGGTGACCAGGCGCAGCGGATTGCGGGTCGGGGCGGTCAGCCAGGCCGACACGCTCGACCCCGACCGCACCGTGGGCTGGACACTCCTCGGTGAGCAGCCCGAGCATCAGTGGGCGCGCGACCCCCGGGTGCGCGATGTCGTCGCCGGGCTGGTGTCCGACATCGACTGGAAGGCAATGGTTTCCACCCTCAGCGGCGGCCAGCGGCGGCGAGTGCAGCTGGCCGGGTTGCTGATCGGTGAATGGGACGTCATCGCCCTAGACGAACCCACCAACCACCTCGACATCGAAGGCATCACCTGGCTCGCCGGCCATCTGCAACAGCGCTGGGCGCGCAACACCGGGGGCTTGCTGCTGGTGACCCACGACCGCTGGTTCCTCGATGAGGTCGCGACGACCACCTGGGAGGTGCATGACGGCATCGTCGAGCCGTTCGAAGGCGGGTACGCGGCCTACGTGCTGCAGCGCGTCGAACGAGACCGGCTGGTTGCCACGGCCGAATCCAAGCGGCAGAACCTCCTGCGTAAGGAGCTGGCCTGGCTGCGTCGGGGTGCACCGGCACGGACCTCGAAACCCAAGTTTCGCATCGAGGCCGCCAACCAGCTGATAGCCGACGTGCCGCCGCTGCGCAATCCCGTCGAGCTGGCCAAGCTCGCCACCGCCCGGCTGGGCAAGGACGTCGTCGACCTGCTCGACGTGTCGGTCTCCTTCCCGGGCCGTCCGGTGTTGCGCGACGTCGAATGGCGGATCGCCCCGGGCGAACGCACCGGCATTCTCGGCGCCAACGGCGCCGGGAAGTCGACGTTGCTCAGGCTGATCGCGGGCACCGTCACGCCGGACAGCGGGCGCGTCAAGCGCGGCAAGACCGTGCGGCTGGCGGTGCTCGACCAGCAAGGTGATGAGCTCAAAGCCGTTGCCGGCGACCGGATCATCGACGTGCTGGGCAGACTGCCCGGCGGCTACCAGGTCGGCGGCCGCGAGCTGACTCCGGCTCAGTTGCTGGAGCGCCTCGGATTTGCCCGCGAGCAGCTCTCCGCGCGCGTCGGGGAACTCTCCGGCGGCCAGCGTCGACGGTTGCAAATCATGCTGACGTTGTTGTCCGACTCCAACGTGCTGCTGCTCGACGAGCCCACCAACGACGTCGACACCGACATGCTGACCGCCACCGAGGACTTGCTCGACTCCTGGGCGGGCACGCTGATCGTCGTCTCGCACGACCGGTATCTGCTCGAGCGGATCACCGATCAGCAGTACGCCATCTTCGACGGCCGATTACGCCACCTGCCCGGCGGCGTCGACGAATACCTGCGGCTGGCGGCGCATCGGACGACCGCCGCCCCTGTGGCCGAGGCGCCACCCCGGCCACAGGGGATGTCCGGCGCCGAGCGGCGTGCCGCCGAGAAGGAATTGGCTGCGATGGAGCGTCGGATGGCGCGCCTGGCCGAGCTGACAGCGGCCAAGCACAACGAACTTGCCGAACATGACCAGTCCGACCGCATTGGCCTGGCCCGGCTGACGAAAGAGCTGCGCGACATCGAGGATGAGGTCGCCGCGACGGAATCGCGCTGGCTGGACCTGTCCGAGACCCTCGAATAGGCGTCGCTACGGCGCGGTTTCGGACGTCAGTGCCACCGCAGGAGCACCAGTTCGGAACAGAAGCCCGGGCCCATTGCCAGCATCAGGCCGGGGCTTCCGCTCGGGGGCGGCTTGGCGATTGTGTCACGCAGAATGTGCAGCACCGACGCCGAGGACATGTTGGCGATCTCACCTAGGGAACGCCACGTCAATTCCAGGGCGTCGGGCGGCAACTCGAGGCTCTCGGTGATCGCGTTGAGGACTTTGGGCCCCCCGGGGTGGCTGACCCACGCGCCGATGTCGTCCTTGGTCAGGTGATGCGTGGCGAGAAAGCCGTTGACGTCGTCGGCCAGATACTTGTCGATGACCGTCGTCAGCTCCGGGGACAGCACCAGCTGAAGTCCGGCCGAGCTGACGTCCCAACCCATCATGTTCAGCGATTCGGGGTACAGACGGCTGCGCGAGTCGATGATGTCCGGGCCGCTGGCACGCAGCTTTCCGTCCCGTTCGGCTCGCCGATCTCCGACCGCCACCACCGCGGCCGCCCCGTCACCGAAGAGCGCACTGCCGACCAGGCCCGACACGGTCGGTTTGCACGCCGGGTAGGTGAGCGAGCAGAGCTCCACCGAGATCAGCACCGCGACGTCATCGGATGCGCCGCGCAGATAGTCGTGCAGGCGGGCCACGCCGGCCGCCCCGGCAACGCAACCGAGGCCGAACAGCGGCATCCGTCGCACGTCCGGCCGCAATCCGAGTCGTCCGGCGATCCGGGCATCCAGCGATGGCACCACGATGCCGGTGACCGTGGTAGTGGCGATCATATCGATGTCTTGCGGCTGCAGGCCGGCCTCGTCAAGGGCACCCAGCAGCGCCTCGCATCCGAGTTCCACGGCCTTCTCGATGAAAATCTCGTTGGCCTCGCCGAAATCAGTCAGCGACGCGTACTGCTCTAGCGGCAGGACAAAATGGCGGGCGTTGACCTTCGCGGCGGCGTGCAGGCGCCGAACGATCTCTTCGTGCTCCTTCAGGCCGGGAAATTCGACAAATCGTTCGGTGATCTCACTCTGGCTATAGCGATTCGGCGGTAACGCCCCACATACGCCTGCGATTACGCTCATACGATACCCTCCTGCACTGGAACAGGAGCCTCTCCGTCCCGGGAAGTCTAAGTGGTAGGTCACGGTAGCGCAAAGTCGCCGGGATTGGACATGCGTCACACCTGGCCGCGCAGGTTGACGTAATGGAAGTCATCGTCGGCACTTTCGCTGCTGTCACTCGTCCGTTTCACCTGGATACGGCGCCATTGCGATCACGGCACCCGGGCTCGACGAGTCGATCGGGTCATCACCGACAAGTCGAAATCGCCGTTTTCAGATTCGCCTGCGAGCAGCAACAGCTTGTCGGGCAACCCGGTTCTCCGAAGTTCCTCGATCGGAACACTTCTCAACGACGACCAGCCTCACCGTTGGGCTCTCGCCGGTCGCCGTGCAGTAATCGTCCATAAAGCTTGACCAAGACGGACGGTGGGCGCGTTCCCGCAGACCAGCTATTCCGTCGATTGGCGCCGCTGCTCATCGGGCGGCAAGCGTATGCGGGCGCTCGCTCAGATGGCGGCTTCACTTTCACGGCACACCGCTGCTTCGAGCGGGAGCGAACCAAAAACGCTCGCGCGCAAAGCCGTACGTCGGCAACGCTACGCGGCTGGCATTCATGCCGGCGAAAACCGCCAGCCAGCTCACGTTCATTCCGTCGATGGTCAACTGGTCGGCGGCACCTATAATATCCTGCGGCAGCAATGCGCTCATCGACGCACTCGCCGTCAGCGGGCTCGCTGACGGCACGGTGGAACCACTGATCTTCTCGCTCCACGATTTCAGAAGGATCTTTGTCACCGACGCAATCATGAGCGGCCTTCCCACAGACATCGCCCAAATCATCTGCGGGCACCGCAATTGATACAACCGTGTGATACAAAGCCGTCTACCCCATGGAAGCGCCCATCGAGCGTTCATCGCTCGCCGACGGGCAACCCGACTCGGCGGAGAATGCCGCACCCCGACCAGGACGAGTGCGACGACTTCCTCGCCCCGAACAGCGGCGCGGCTGGCTCGCGAAGTGGAGGGACGCCAAGTCAGGCTCGCCGGGGTCAACGATGCTACGCATCGCCGCAGGACCTCGGGGACCGAACGTGGCTGGCCGTCGTTTGTGTCAAGCTCTGGAAGATCCTGTGGCCATGAGGATTACGTGCCAAGCCATTCTGGCGACCAAGCCAGCCGAGCACGTTGCTGGGAACGCGGCGACACTGGCCGTTTACGGTCGAAGCGGATAGAGAGAGTTGATCACGTGGATTTCGTGTTGGTGCACGGAACGACGCAATCGCCGGCCGGCTGGGAGCGACTCGTGGCGGGGCTGGCTCGTCGCGGCCACCGGGGAGTGACGGTCGACCTTTGTGCAGATGAACCCATTTTCGATGTTGACGACTATGCACGCCTGGCAGCCGCGCAAGTCCCTGCGTGCAACGGACCTGTTGTGGTCGCCCATTCGGGGTCGGGGACACTGCTGCCAGCCATCGCCGAGGCACTCGACGCCGCGGCCATGGTGTGGCTGGCCGCCTACGTTCCCGATTTCATCGACGGACGAAGCCTCCTCGACGAAATCCGGACTCACCCAAAGCGACTGTTCCACGCCGATTGGCTCGGTGTGGACCCGGCGGCCGACACCTCCGCTGCAACCGAATTCTTATTCCACGACTGCGATCCCCAGCTCCAACAATGGGCGCTGACCACCCTGCACG
>JAQTVU010000139.1 GCA_028706695.1 Mycobacterium sp. | reverse complement strand
CTGCAGATGCTCGGCGAACGCCGCGGCCCGGTGGAGGTCGCGGTCGTCGGGTCGTCCCCGGTTGATGCCGCCGATGAACCCGAACGGTCCGACCGTATCGAACCCGCGGCACGAGAAGGACCCGATCACCTCAAAGCCTTTCTGCTCCAGCATCTTTCGAATCGGCTTGGTGTAGTCCAGCAGCGGGAACTCCCGGGCGCCGCTGGTGAAGAAGGTGAACGCGCGGATGCCGTCGACGTGCGGTAGTCGGCGTATCGACTGCCGCAGCCGGGAATCCATCGCCATGTAATAGATGCCGGAGCCGAAGCCGACGAGATCGTAGTCGCAGACCTTCTCGGGGTCGAGTGATTCGGGTTCGACGGTCTCGCCGCCGAGCACCTCAGCCATCCGATCGGCGACGCGTCGGGTGTTACCGTGCGAGGTCGAGACACAGACGACGAGCGATTTCATGGCCCACTCCTCGGATAGTGCCGAATGGGTCCATGCTGCGCGGCCGCGGCATCATTCGGTAAGGGCGCAAAGGCATCAAAGCCCGGGGCGTTGGTCGCTTCGCGGGGCCGGTTCAGCCGAACGCGCGAATGACCTGATGGGCGACATGTCCGATCCGCATGCAGGTGGCGTGGCTGGCCACCGCCAGCACGGCGTCGCGGCCGTGGCCTCGACCGGCACCAAGTAGGCTGCCCGCCGGTGATGGGCCGGTTCGATTGAGCGAAACCGCGGGGGCCGGGCACCGGCGGCGTGCGACGGCTGCCGAGCCGAGCACGTTGCCGAGAATGCTGGTCGGTGCTGTCGGCCGGTCCCGGTCGGCTAACCGGTGCTCATTCCGGGGCCGCTGGGCCCCGTGCAAGGACGTCGACGCGGTCATCGACGCCATCACGGCGGACAGGCGGGCAACGTCGCCCGCCCGTTGACGCGGGGCTCCATCAGACAGTTGCAGGTGCGGCGGTCCCCGTCAGGGGGGTTTCAGGGACCGCCGCCGGCATCGGGGCGTCAGCTCGCCGGTGCGATCAGCCCGTAGTGCCCGTCGTAGCGGTGATACAGCACGCTGCCGCGGTTTCGGTCGCTGTCGACGAAGAACAGAAACGGCACGCCCAACAGGCCGATCCGCTCGATCGCCTGATCGACGGTGAGCCGCGGGGCGGGCTGCGGACTGATGCTCAAGGGCATCTCGCTCGGCGGAAGCTTGTCGGCGGATTGCGGATCAACCAGGGCGAGGCGGTATTCGGTGGGACCCGAGCGATACAACACGCTGTCCTGCCCGGTGCCCGCTTCGGTGAAGAGGTGGAACTCGTAGTCGAGCAACTCCATCTCGAACGCGGCCTCTTCGACGGTGCAGGTGGGCAGGCTGTACGTCTTATGCCGGATGATCCGGCGTTCGCCCTCCGGCCGGGAAAAGTACTGGGGCCGGTGACTGGGCTCGGACTGGCGCCGCCATTCGTACGGTCCGGCCTTTGGCGTGCCGCCGCGCTTGGCTTCCCAGTGCTCGGCGAGGCGTTCGAGTTGTTGACGCAGGCGTGTCTCGAGCCGGTCAACTGCCTCCCGGGCGGTGGTGCCTTCGACCTGCGCGCGAACCGGCCGGCCGTCGACGTCCAGATTGGCCTGCGCGATCACCGGGCGAGCCACCGCCGGGTCCCCATGCTCACGCAGCTTCACGTGCGCGTGCAGCACCGGCTGGTGGGTGTACCGGCCGAGCTTGCCGATCTTTGTCCGCGCATACTCCTCAATCCCGGGCAACTGCCCGTGGGTCGTGACGTCGACGTCGAAAACCGCGGCCAGGTCGGATTTTTGTCGCATAACACGTTGCTACGCTTCCGGGAATCGACGCTGTAGGGCCGAAAGTAATCGTTCAGTGGTGCAGGCGCCCATCAAGTTGGCATTCAGCCGCAGTCGCCCGCCCCCGAGATCCCGCATCCATCGGCGCGCCTCGCCGGATGGGCGGCATGGCCGTGACTGTGTTTACAATCATTGCGCCCAAGCCGGTTTCGGTGGACGGCCACGGCCAGCAAGGAGCCACGATGTCATCGATGCCAACACACACTCCGCCGTCGCCGCATCACGCCGGCGCTGGGCTATGGGTAGTTCACCGCCTGCGAGCGGTCGTCGGCGCGGTCGCGATTGTCACACTCGTCGCCATCGGCGCCACCGTGGCGGTCGCTCTGGGCGGCCAGAACCGGTCGGCGGATCTCGCGCACACACCGCGCAACCTGGCGGTTGCCCTCACCGCGGACGACGCGATCCCCATTGCCGACGGCGTCTCGATCACACTTGCGCCGGGCTGGACGCTCACCAACCGCGGAGCGGACTGGGTCACGCTTTACGATGCCGACAACACTGCGCGCATGCAGGTGACGGTCAAACCGGCCGGCGGCGGCGACATCGCCGCCGTGCTGCAGGCCGACGCCGACCGGGCGATCAACACGCCAGCGACCGAATTGTCCAACGTGAACATCGTAAGCGCGCCCAAGGTCAAGCCCGTGCAGGGCCGCAACTTCCAGCAGGCGGCCGACATCAACTACACCGCCGATGTCGTGAGCGGCCCGGACATAACGCATCTCACCGGTGTCTTCATGGAGTTGCTGAACACGTCGAACCGCCGGTCGGCGTTCATCGACTACAGATCGGACGACATGGCCACCGGAATCGCCGGCGGCAGCGGCGCCGAAGATATGATCAACTCATTGCTCTGATCGCCAGACGAGAATCGCCTCGGCTCATTGGGATTTCGGTGATCGCACCCAACTCGTCGATGGCGCCGAAATGGTGGGCGCGGGTGCTCTGCTCAACGGCTCGGCGACGGTGCGCTGCTCGCCGAAAATATCGGCACCGTCGTGGTTTTCGGCCATCCTTTCGGCGTGTACGCGCAGACCGGCCAGCAGCGCGCCGCGGCGGTTCACCCGGCCATGGTGCGCAACGCATCCCGCCCGGCGTGCCAATGACAGACCGGTGTCCCACACCGCCCGGCACCCGCACCGATCCGCTCCGCACATTCGATCACCGATAACCGGGCACCCACCCCCGGCGCGACGAAATACGAAGTTCGCCACGACGACGGCAGCCGCGAGCGCAGCGAGGCGAACTCCCCGCGCAGCAGACCCGACCAGCGAAACTTGATGGCCGTCACCAACTTTTGGCCGCCACACCGGAGCCCATCTCCACTTGCAGATGCAGATGATCAGGCCCCGTCCCAGTAGGCCGGCTACAGCGCGCGTACCAGCGCCGCGCGCGCCTTGGTGCGCAGTCTGTGCAGGGCCGAGCCGCGGTACCGCTCCATCCTGGCGGCCATCTTGTTGCCCAGCTCCTCGACTTCCGCGTCGCTGATTTTGACGTCCGGGGGGGCGGGGATCAGGTCGCGCTCCTCTTCGTCGGCGTGGGCCTCCAGCACCGTCTTGAACGAGTTCCACTCCTGCTCGTATCCCGGTGCGCTCTGCGGAGTCTTCAGCAGCACCGAGAGCTGGTCGAGGACCTGGCGATGCTCCGCGTGGGCGACCGCGATCAGCTTGCTGGCCGACTTCAGAGCCGGATAGTACAGGTCGTCCTCAATGCGGAAATGGATGTCGAGTTCGATCAGCATGTCGTCGAAAATGGCATGCCGCTCTTCGGAGTTCACCGGCGCCTCGCTGACCTTGCGACCCAGACCCTTGAGCACGATGTGGTGTTCTTTGAGCACCTCGTAGGCGTTCACTGAGCTCCTCCCTTTGGAATACCGATTGCCCCACCGACGGTGGGGGGTACCTCGCCGCGGACTTCGACCATTCCGTTGACCAGCCGGGCCTCATAACATGGCAGCGGCGCCGCCGCCGGACCGCGCAGCACCTCACCCGACTCGGCCGAGAACCACGAACCGTGCCATGGGCACACCAGCCGGCCGCGATCGACCCAGCCGTCGGCCATCGGGGCCGCCAGGTGCGGGCAGAACTCACCGAACGCCGCTACCTGGCCGGGCGCGTTCTGACACACCACGAGTCCGACGCCGTCGACCTCCACCCGCACCGGCCTGCCGTTCAAGGAGCTGGCGGGAAGCACGGGGGTCCACTCGGTGGTGTGCAACCGCTTACCCGACTGATCGATCCCGATTCCGGACTCGAAGACGAGGGCACCGCCGAGGTAGCTGCCGGCGATGGTGATGCCGTAGCCCAACGCGGTCAGGGCGATGCCGCGGCCGTGACGGCCCCGGCGGCGGTCAACCCAAGACTGCGCATAGAGCAGGGTCGCAGCCAGGTTGAGCATGCCATGCACCACGCCGACCCGGCGGTCCTCCTCATGGGTGTGCTGCCAGTCGGTGACGCCGGTGACGGCCGAGCCGACGCTCGCCAGGATGCCCAGCCCCAGGGCATGGCAGGCGAACCGGGAGGCGTCGCGGACCTCGGTGCCACGCCGGCCCGGCATCAGGCTGAGGGCATCTAGCGCCACCGTGGTGCCGACCGCACCGGTGGTCAGCGATGCCAGCGGCGGGTGAACCGGGTGCCCGAGCCAAGTGCCGTGCAGGGCGTTGGTGACGCTGTTGCGCGCACCGCCCAGCTCGTTGTAAGCGATGCTGAGCAGGTGCTCGAACCGGTAGCTCGGCCGGTCCAGCCACTCTTGACGCCCGATGGTTGACACCACCCGCGCGCCGAGTTTCTGCAATCGGAAATCCCGCGGACGACCCACCATGGCACCACTCCTCCTGGTTCCGGGGTACACGACGACATGCCCGCAAACCGAATGATTGCTTAGCGGTTACCTCTAACTCACAACCGTGACAGGGCTGACGTGACCACTGTAACGCAGGCAGCTGGTCCTTCATTGTTAGCTGGCTGTGAATTACCCCAAACCTTGTTGTAAAAACCTGCAGCGGGCACGGGTCCGATCCCCCTCGGCGCCCGAGCCGCCGTCACACCCGGCGAGGCTGATGCCGTCAGGACACCCATCCGGATGTCGAGCACAGCATGCCATCGCACCGCCCGCGGCGGCGATCGGCGACACCGAGACCAGCACGGTGGGGTTCGGCAGCGGGTTCTCCACCCGGTGCGCCATGGCCGCTAGCAGGCTAACACCGTTGTGTCGCAACGGGACCGCGATGGTGGCCGCGAGCGCCGGCCGGTCATGCCAGGTCCGGGCAGTGCCCGGCCCGCGCCGAGCCCGCGTGCAGAATGTTCGAGCCCGGCCGGTGGCGCGTCCGCCGAGCCACCAAGGCTTTGGCGGCCTGGACCTCTTCGGCGAAGATGTTCTCGCCCCGGAATCGATTGTGACGCAGTCGCGGCCCAGCATTGATCTGGCCGCCGGTCTACCAGCGGGCGCGATCGCCCGGCGCCGAGTGCCTGACTCCCTCGGTCACCGGGAAGGCCCCCGGGTCAGCCGGCCGATCTCCTCGTCGCCCGGCGACAGGATGTGGGTCGGGTCCTCGCTGACACCACCGCACACCCGGGTTGGGGGGCGAAGCGGACGGACGAAGGACCCACCGCATCGAGGATCGTCAACTGCGGCCGCAGTTCGACGCAACGCTGCTTGAGTGGAACCGCTGCCCCCGCCGGTGATCGGCACCAGCAGCCGCGCGCCCCCTTTCTCGCCAGCGCCTCGTCGGTCCGGGTTGGCGGCCGCCACGGTAGCGAACAATTGGGCGAGTTGAATTCTTTGCCACGGTTTCGACGACCACTCCTCAGGCTGTCGCCGCGCGGCCACGTTGCAACGCCACCGCCCGCATATCAGGGGGTAGTGAACTCATATTGCGGGCTAGTCTCGGCTTCGTGTGCGGGGCAATACAAGCCGGGTATCGCCGATATGTCGCCCTGGGTGACAGCCAGACCGAGGGTTTGTGGGACGGCGACGACGCCGTCGGGCTGCTGGGATGTGCCGACCGGCTCGCCGTAATGGTCGACTCTGTTTACCCAGGCTTGCATTACGCCAATCTGGCGATCCGCGGCAAGCGGATCACCGACGTGCTCACAGAACAGGTTCCGCCCGCGCTGGCAATGCAGCCCGATTTGATCACCGTGTGCGCGGGGATGAATGACGTGATCCAGCCCGGACCATCGTTCGGCCCTGCCCTTGCCGCCCTCGAAAACGTCTATGCCATGCTGGCCGGATCGGGCGCGACGGTGGTGACGACGACCTTCCCGAACGTCGCGCAATTCCTGCCGCTGGGGCGGCTGGTGGCCACGCGGCTCGCCCGGATCAACGACGCGATCAGGACCGCTACCGACCGTTACGGATTCCGGCTGGTCGACCTGTACAACGCACCTTCGATGCGCGAGTTGGACACCTGGGCCGTCGACCGCGTACACGCCTCGACCAAGGGGCACATCCTGTTCGCCGCCGCGGCCGCCGAAGCCCTCAACCTGCCGGACAGTAATCATGACTGGGCCGAAGCGAGTCCGAATGGCGCGCAACGGCCATTAGCGGTTGGCGCGTACGAACAGGTCCGATGGGCACATGAGACGTTCGTTCCCTGGATTTGGCGGCGTCTGCGCGGCCGGTCCTCGGCCGACGGGCGTGTTCCCAAACGCCCCACCCTGCAGCGGCTGGGCGCGCCGGGTGCGGCACCCGACGACGCACCCGGTCGGATGCAGGACATTGCGGCGCGGGGAGAACGCCGGTCAGGCATCCTTGACCCATGAACGTGGAGGCGCTGCTGCACC
>JAQTVU010000138.1 GCA_028706695.1 Mycobacterium sp. | reverse complement strand
TGTCGACCTGGAACACCGGATCGGCTACGCGTACGTGGCGAATCGCTTCGACGCCACAAAGGCCAATGCCGACCCCCGCAGTCTCGCGCTCAGTAACGAGGTCTATGCGGCGCTGGGCGTTCCGCTGTCGGCTCGGAACTGAGCGCAGCCTGCCATACACATCCGGGTGCACATGCAGGATCGGGCCGTGGCCAGCCGGTGCAGGGTGGGCCCTTCGGGGCATCGGCCCTCAGACCTTGGCGCCGGGCACCGGCGGGGCCTGATGGGTGCGTTCGTACTCGGCGAGGATGTCGATGCGGCGTTGGTGGCGTTCGGCTTTCGACCACGGCGTCGTCACGAACGCGTCCACCATCGCCAGCACCTCCGGCACGGTATGCATGCGGCCGCCGATACCGATCAGCTGCGCGTTGTTGTGTTCGCGGGCCAGCTTCGCGACTTCGACGTTCCACGCCAGCGCGCAGCGCACCCCGGGAACCTTGTTGGCGGCGATCTGCTCGCCGTTGCCCGATCCTCCCAGCACGATGCCCAGGCTGTCGGGGTCGGCGACCGTGCGGGTCGCGGCGGCGATGCAGAATGTCGGGTAGTCGTCGTCGGGATCGTAGCCGAAGGCCCCGCAGTCGATCGGCTCGTGCCCGGATGCCCCGAGGTGCGCGATGATCTGTTGCTTGGTCTCGAAGCCGGCATGGTCAGAAGCCAGGTAGATGCGCATGCCCGACATTGTGCCCGACCCCAGCGCGCGACCCGCTCCGGGTCAGTCGAATTGGGGTCGCTCGGTGCGGGTCCGCTTGAGTTCGAAAAAATGTGGATACGACGCAAAGGTCACCGACGCATCCCATAGCTTGCCCGCGTCTTCGCCGCGCGGGATTCGCGAGAGCACTGGCCCGAAGAAGGCCACGCCGTTGACGTGGATGGTGGGCGTGCCGACATCGTCGCCGACGGCGTCCATTCCGGCGTGGTGGCTGCTGCGCAACGCCTCATCATGGGCGTCACTTTCCGCGGCGGCGGCGAGTTCCGCCGGCAGCCCCGCGTCGGCCAGCGCCAGCTTGATGACCTCGGGAAGGTCCTTGTTGTCCTGGTTGTGGATCCGGGTGCCCATCGCGGTGTAGAGCGGAGCCAGCACTTCGGGCCCGTGGGCTTGCTCGGCGGCGATCGCCACCCGCACCGGTCCCCACGCCCTGCTCATTTTCTCGCGATATTGCTCCGGCAACCCGTCGCGGTTCTCGTTGAGGATGGCCAGGCTCATCACATGAAACCGCACCTCGATGTCGCGCACCTTCTCCACCTCGAGAATCCAGCGAGAGGTGATCCAGGCCCACGGGCACAGCGGATCGAACCAGAAATCGGCTCGCGTTTTGACGGGGGCAGCTGCAGGCATGCGCAGTCCTCTCGTTCGACGCTTCGTTCGACCGCTGAAAAACACCGTCCCGCACAACCGTAGTCGCCCGTAGTCGCCGTGGGCGTGTTCCCGTCCTGCCCGGCACGTAAGTTGGAGCCATGGCCCTTCCCAACCTCACCCGAGACCAGGCCGTCGAGCGCGCCGCCCTGATAACCGTCGACAGTTACCTGATCGACCTCGACCTCACCGTCGGAGAGCCCGGCCACCCCACGTTCCGGTCCACCACCACCGTGAGGTTCGACGCGCTCGCCGGCGCGGACACGGTCATCGACCTCGCCGCGCAAACCGTCCACAGCGCCACCCTCAACGGTCGCGATCTGGACATCTCCGGCTACGACGAATCCACCGGCATCCCGCTGCGCGGGCTCGAGGAACACAACGTCGTCGTGGTCGACGCCGACTGCCGCTACTCCAACACCGGCGAGGGCCTGCACCGCTTCGTCGACCCGGTCGACGACGAAATCTACCTGTACTCGCAATTCGAAACCGCCGACGCCAAGCGCATGTTCGCCTGCTTCGACCAACCCGACCTCAAGGCGACGTTCGCGTTGCGGGTACTGGCGCCCGGGCACTGGAAGGTCGTCTCCAACGGCGCGACCACCTCCGTCGAAAAGGGCGTACACACCTTTGCAACCACCCCGCGGCTGAGCACCTATCTGGTCGCCCTGGTCGCCGGCCCCTACGCCGAGTGGAAAGACTGCTACACCGACGAGCACGGCGAAATCTCGCTGGGCATCTACTGCCGCGCCTCACTGGCACAATTCATGGATGCCGAGCGGTTGTTCGCCCAGACCAAGCAAGGCTTTGGCTTTTACCACAAGAACTTCGGCATACCCTACGCCTTCGGCAAGTACGACCAGCTGTTCGTTCCCGAATTCAATGCCGGCGCAATGGAAAACGCCGGCGCGGTGACTTTTCTGGAGGACTACGTCTTCCGCAGCAAGGTCACCCGCGCCTCGTACGAGCGGCGCGCCGAGACGGTGCTGCACGAGATGGCACACATGTGGTTCGGCGACCTGGTCACCATGAGGTGGTGGGACGACCTGTGGCTGAACGAGTCGTTCGCGACGTTCGCCTCGGTGTTGTGCCAGGCCGAGGCGACCGAATTCACCGGAGCGTGGACGACTTTCGCGACCGTCGAGAAGTCGTGGGCCTACCGCCAGGATCAACTGCCGTCCACCCACCCGATCGCCGCGGACATCCCCGACCTGCACGCGGTCGAGGTGAACTTCGACGGCATCACCTATGCAAAGGGCGCTTCGGTGCTCAAGCAACTGGTGGCCTACGTCGGGCTGGAGCAGTTCCTGGCCGGGCTGCGCGATTACTTCCACACCCACGCGTTCGGCAACGCCACCTTCGACGATCTGGTCACCGCGCTGGAGAAGGCGTCGGGACGTGATCTGTCCGACTGGGGCCGGCAGTGGCTGAAAACCACCGGTCTCAATACGCTGCGGGCGCAGTTCGACGTGGACGTCGACGGCAAGTTCACTCGCTTCGCGGTCACGCAGAGCGGCGCCGCGCCGGGCGCCGGTGAAACCCGGGTGCACCGCCTGGCGGTCGGCATCTATGACGACGACGGGGCCGGCAAACTGGTGCGGGTACACCGCGAAGAACTCGACGTCGACGGGCCGGAAACGGAAGTTCCTGCGCTGGTTGGTGTGTCGCGCGGCAAGCTGGTTCTGGTCAACGACGACGACCTGACATACTGTGCGCTGCGGCTCGATGCCGACTCGCTGCGGGCCGCGCTGGATCGCATCGCCGACATCGCCGAGCCGCTGCCACGCACGCTGGTCTGGTCGGCGGCGTGGGAGATGACTCGCGAGGCCGAAATGCGGGCCCGCGACTTCGTGGCGCTGGTGTCGGGCGGCGTGCAAGCCGAAACCGAGATCATGGTGACGCAACGGCTGCTGATGCAGGCGCAGACGGCGTTGGGTTCCTACGTCGAGCCGCGCTGGGCCCGTGAGCACGGCTGGCCGGCATTCGAGGATCGGCTGCTGGATCTGGCGCGCGCCGCGCCGGCCGGGTCAGATCACCAACTGGCCTTCGTCAATGCGCTGTGTTCCTCGGTGTTGTCCACCCGGCATGTCGTGGCGCTCGCGGACCTGCTCGACCACGATCCCACCGAGCTGGGGTTGCCGGGCCTCGACGTCGACACCGACCTGCGTTGGCGCATCGTGATCGCGCTGGCCACCGCCGGGCACATCGACGCCGACGGCCCCGAGACGCCCTTCATCGATGCGGAGCTGCAACGCGACCCGACGGCGGCCGGCAAGCGAAACAGCGCCCAGGCGGCGGCGGCCCGGCCACAACTGCGGGTCAAGGAGGACGCCTGGACGAGAGTGATCGAGGACGACACCCTGGCCAACGCGACGGCCCGCGCCATCTGCGCCGGCATCACCGCCCCGGGACAAGGTGAGCTGCTCAAGCCGTTCACCGCGCGCTATTTCGAGGCGATACCGGGCGTGTGGGCGCGCCGATCCGTCGAGGTCGCCCAGACCACGGTGGTGGGCCTGTATCCGGGCTGGGACATCGGCGAGGACGGCATCGCCGCCGCCGACAAGTTCCTCACCGCCCCGGAATCGGAGGTGCCGGCGGCGTTGCGCCGGCTGGTGCTCGAGGGGCAAGCGGGGGTTAAACGTGCGCTGCGGGCCCGCGACCGCGACAGCGCCGGCTGAGGCGCGGGCCGCCGTGGATCGCGAACCAATCTACGCGGGCGCGATGCCCGCGCTGAGCACCCGGATCGCACTGACCAGCCCGTCGACCAGCTGACCCTGCTGGAACGACGACGAGGCGGCGGCAACCCCCAGCGGCGCGGCCGACTCGGCGCCGCGACCCCGCACCTGCGAGCCGTAGACGATCTCGATGGCACGCTGGTCGGGCGAGACGGCCAGCAGAACCGCGTTGTCCGGCGTCGGCACCTTGGCCAGCAGCTCGCGGGCGCGCGCCGCGGTGTCGCCGCCCAGATCGCCGAGGTAGATGGCGAACCGCGCCTTGGACGCCCGCGATCCGTACTTGAGGGCGTCATCGATGGCGACGAGGTCCTTGATCGGGAACGGGTAGCGCACCGACAGCTCGCCCGGCTCGGTGACCGCCGAAATGCGTCCGCTGCTGGTGATCACCGAGCCCAACGGCAGGCCGGTGTGCTCGATCGTTGCCACGTCACCACGTGCCACTTGCGCCACCTCCAACTGAGAACTTGTCATGCCCACCGTGCCCGTGCGCGTGCCCGACGTCCTCGTCGGTGGCGGCCCACAGGATCGGTGGATGTGTCCACGGCTCCGGCAACTTGTACGTCGCGGGGTGCGGTCCCTTGCGCGACCAGATCGGCACCGCCAGCAGGATCACCAGCAACAGCGGAATGCCGACGAAAAACAGGTGGATCTGCAGAAGGCTCACGACCAAACCGTATCCCACCCCGGCGGCGGGCGGCGCACTCGGATCGACAAGCGGCTACGCGGCGCCCTCACCGAGGTAGCGGGCCCAGGCCGGATCGAGTTCCTGCACCGTCGCCAGCAGCCGCCAGTGCTGTCCGGTCGGCGGTGTCGGCGGCCGGCGCAACGTCCAGCCCAGTTCGGTGAGCAGCTTGTCACCCTTGCGGTGGTTGCAGGTCGAACAGCACGCCACGCAGTTCTCCCAGGAGTGGTCGCCGCCGCGGCTGCGCGGCACCACGTGATCGACGGTGTCGGCCTTCGCCCCGCAGTAGACGCAGGAGAAACGGTCGCGGTGCATCAGCGCGGCGCGGGTCATCGGGACCCGGGCGCGGTAGGGCACCCGAACGAAGGTCCGCAGCTGGATCACCGACGGCACCGCGATCGAACGGGTCGCCGAGTGGATGACCGGCCCGCCCGGGTCGTGGTGTACCACGTCGGCCTTGCCGCAGATGACCATCACGACCGCCCGCCGCATCGGCAGCGCCGTCAGCGGCTCGTAGGTGGAATTCAGCAGCAGCACCCGCCGGCGGCTCCAGATCGACGCGCTGTCGTGGCGGCCCGGCGGGAGGATGTCGATGCTGTGCAGGCATGACGCGGTCGCGGACCCGGTTAACCCAGCCGCGGCACCGGAACTGCGGTGGCCGCGGCGTCTCGTGCCCTGCGCCATAGATCCTCCGCGGATAGTCCACCACGATTCGCCGCCGATCGCACCCCCATCGCGGTTGTGGGTGGTGTCGACCCGGTGAATACCCGGAGGAGGTTGACGCCCGCCCCCCGCGCCGCCGCGGCGATGCATCACAATGGAGAAGATGGCTCAGGTGCAACAGTCTTTCTACGACGCGGTCGGCGGCGCCAAGACGTTCGACGCGATCGTTTCCCGCTTCTACGCGCAGGTGCCCGAGGACGAGATACTGCGCGAGCTGTATCCCGCCGACGACCTGGCGGGCGCCGAGGAGCGGTTGCGGTTATTCCTCGAACAGTACTGGGGCGGCCCGCGCACGTACTCCGAACGACGCGGCCATCCGCGGCTGCGGATGCGTCACGCCCCGTTCCGGATCACCCCGCTCGAGCGAGATGCCTGGCTGCGCTGCATGCATACCGCCGTCGCGTCCATCGACTCGCAGACCCTGGACGACGAGCATCGTCGCGAATTGCTCGATTACCTGGAGATGGCGGCCCACTCCCTGGTGAATGCGCCCATCTGATGGCCGGGGCGAGACGAAAGCCGTGGTGGTCGGGCGCGGGATTTTACCAGGTCTACCCGCGATCGTTCGCCGACAGCAACGGCGACGGCGTCGGCGACCTGGACGGGCTGGTCGGCCGGCTGGATTACTTGCAAGAACTCGGCATCGACGCGATCTGGCTCAACCCCATCACGGTCTCGCCGATGGCAGACCACGGTTATGACGTGGCCGACCCACGCGACGTCGACCCGTTGTTCGGCGGACTGGCGGCGTTCGAGCGGTTGATCGCGGCCGCGCACGGGCGGGGCATCAAGGTCATCATGGACGTGGTGCCCAACCACACCAGCTCCCAGCACCCCTGGTTTCGGGCGGCGCTGGCCGCGGGGCCGGGTACCGAAGCCAGGGACCGTTACCTATTCCGCGACGGACGCGGGCCCGACGGGACGCTGCCGCCCAACAACTGGGAGTCGGTGTTCGGCGGTCCGGCCTGGACCCGGATCGTCGAACCGGACGGCAACCTCGGCCAGTGGTATCTGCACCTGTTCGACACCGAGCAGCCGGACCTGAACTGGGACAACCCCGAGGTCTTCGACGACTTCTAGTAGACGTTGCGGTTCTGGCTGGAGCGGGGGGGCGACGGCTTCCGCATCGACGTTGCGC
>JAQTVU010000137.1 GCA_028706695.1 Mycobacterium sp. | reverse complement strand
TGATCGCGACGCCGCCGTGGACGCCGCCCGACGCCGAATGGATGCGCAGCGAGTTCAGCGCAAGCACCGCGGCGGCTTTCGACACCAGTCCCCGCTGATCGGGGGCGGCCATCACCACGGAACTCCGCCCCCCGTCGCCGGGCGTGATCCCGACGTGCACGCCGTGCCGGTCTGCCAGCGAAACGCATTGTGGCACAGATGGCTTCATTTGCGGAAGCGCCTCACCAGCCATCGCCATCCGGCTGCGGCGGACCAGGTCCGCCAGCAGTGCCGCCTTCCATTCGCTCCACACCCCGGGACCGGTCGCCTTGGAATCCGCCTCGGTCAGCGCGTGCAGCACCTCGAGCAGCAACGGGTCCCCGCCCAGGGCGTCCGACACCGAAATGATGGTCTGCGGGTTGTTCAGGTCACTTCGGGTGGCCACCACCGGCAGCAGCAGGTGGTGGCGAACCAGGTTCGCGACGAACTCGACGTCGGCTGGAGAAAGCCCCAGCCGAGGGCAGATTTGCCGGGCGAGCTCGGCCCCGAGCACGCTGTGGTCGACGTCGCGGCCTTTGCCGATGTCGTGCAGCAGCGCACCGAGTGCCAACAGGTCGGGGCGCGCCACGCGGGTCGACAGCGCCGCCGCGTTGACGGCGGCCTCGACGAGGTGACGGTCCACCGTCCACTTGTGCGCGACGTCGCGGGGCGGCAGGTCGCGGATGGCGTCCCACTCCGGCAGCAGCCGGCCCCAGAGCCCGGTCCGGTCGAGCGCTTCGACGGTCGCCACCGTGGTGGACCCGGCGGACAGCACGATCAGGAAGTCGTCCAGCGCCTCACCCGGCCAGGGGGTCGGTAGGTCGGGCGCGAAGTCGGCGAGGCGGCTCAGCGTGCCCGCACCGATCGGCAGCCCCGTCTGGGCCGACGCGGCGGCCACGCGCAGCACCAGCCCGGCGTCGGCCCCGGGGCGGGCGTCGCGGGCGAGCACGATTTCGCCGGCGTACTCGATGACCCCCTCGTCCAGCGGCCGCCGCTTCGGCCGCCGCACCAAGGCCGCGATTCCGCGGCGCGGCAACGCGTTGCGGGCGGTTCGCAGCCCGGTCTCGGCGTGGTAGGCGACGGTGCGACCGGTGCTGGACAGGATGCGGGCGAGGTCGAACCTGTCGCCGACATGCAAGGCGGCGCTGATTTCGTCGGCGAATTGCGCCAGCAGCAGAGCGCGGCCGCGGCCGGACACCCGGTGCAGTTCGGTGCGGACGTCGAGCAGCCTGAGGTAGGCGGCGTCGAGTGATCCGCCGGGCATGTCCGGGCTGGCCATGCCGTGCCGGTCGATGAGCTGGGCGACGCCGAGCGCGTCGAGCAGCTGCACGTCGCGAAGGCCGCCGCAACCGGATTTCAGATCGGGCTCGGCGCGCTGGGCAATCCGCCCGCACCGCTCCCAGCGGGCGTAGGTGATGTCGGCGAGTTCGTCCATCCGGGAACGGATCGCGCTGCGCCACTGGCGTCGCGCGCCGGCGATCAGCTCCCCCGACAGCCGCGCGTCCCCGGCGATGTGGCGTGCGTCGAGCATGCCCAGGGCGACGATCAGGTCGGCGTTGGCGACGCCCAGCGCCCCCGGCACCGTCCGCACGCTGTGGTCTAGCCGGATGTGGGCGTCCCACAGCGGATACCACAGCCGATCGGCGACAGCCTCGACGACCTCGGCGGACTTGTCGTCGTGCAGCAGCATCAGGTCGAGATCGGAATACGGCAGCAACTCGCGGCGGCCCAGCCCGCCGACCCCGACGATCGCGAGGCCACTGTCGTCGGTGATCCCGATCTCGGCCGCCTTCGCCGCCAACCAGGACTCGTGCATATCCAGCCAGGCCTGCCGCAGTCCGGCGGCGTCGAGCCCGCTGCCGCCGGACAGTAGTTCGCGCCGTGAGGCGACCAGACTGCCCGTTCGACAAGTACTTTCGGTGCCCGATGCCCCGGGCGGGTGGCGCCGGTCCGGCTTCATGCCGTCCCGGCCCGCCCGGGACGGTTCAGCGATGCGCGGCTGGTGTCACAGCGCATCGGTTCCGCGTTCACCGGTACGCACGCGCACGATCGTCTCCACCGGGGTGACCCAGACTTTGCCGTCACCGATCTTGCCGGTGCGCGCCGCCCGGACGACGCTGTCCACCACCTTGTCGACGATGGAGTCGTCGACGACGACCTCGATCCGGATCTTCGGAACGAAATCGACCGAGTATTCGGCACCGCGGTACACCTCGGTGTGGCCCTTCTGCCGCCCGTAGCCCTGAGTTTCGCTGACCGTCATACCCAGCACGCCGGCGTCCTCGAGGCTGGCCTTGACGTCGTCGAGGGTGAACGGCTTCACGATCGCGGTGATGAGCTTCATTTCTGCTCCACCTCAACTTTCTCGCCCACGCGCGCCTCCTCCATGCCGTTGCGGGTGTCCGCCACGGGAATCCGCGGTGGAAGAACCGAACCGGTGACGACGGTGAAGTCGTAGCCGCTCTCGGCGTGCTCGGCCTCGTCGATGCCTGCCGCCTCGGCCTCGGGGCTCAACCGCAGCCCCATCGTGTATTTGAGGATCAAAGCCAAAATCAGCGTGACGACTCCAGAGTAGATCAGAACGCTGAACGCGCCGATGGCCTGCCGTTCCAGCTGAGCCCAGCCCCCGCCGTAGAACAGCCCCCTGGACACGCCGGCGACGCCGTTGATGGCCGGGCTCTCCGGGGCGGCGAGCAGGCCGACCAGCAGCGTGCCCGCCAGGCCGCCGACCAGGTGCACCCCGACCACGTCGAGCGAGTCGTCGAAGCCGAGCTTGAACTTCAGCCCGACCGCCAGCGCGCACACCACGCCGGCCACCGCGCCGACCACCAAGGCGCCCAGCACGTTGACCGAGGAGCAGGACGGTGTGATGGCGACCAACCCGGCGACGATGCCCGACGCCGCCCCCAGCGTCGTGGCCTTGCCGTCGCGGATGCGCTCGGTGAGCAGCCAGGCCAGCATCCCCATGGCCGTCGCGACCGTGGTGGTGATGAACGTGGTGCCGGCCACGCCGTTGGAACTGGTGGCCGATCCGGCGTTGAAGCCGTACCAGCCGAACCACAGCAGGCCCGCGCCGAGCATGACGAACGGCAGGTTGTGCGGGCGGAACAGCGTCGCGGGCCAGCCGTTGCGTTTGCCCACCACGATCGCCAGCATCAGGCCGGCCACACCGGAGTTGATGTGGACCGCGGTGCCGCCGGCGAAGTCGATCGCGTGCAGCTTGTTGGCGATCCAGCCGCCGTGCGCGGAGGCGAACTTGTCGAATGCGAACACCCAATGCGCCACCGGAAAGTAGACGAAGGTGGCCCACAGTCCGGCGAACACCAGCCAGGCGCTGAACTTCAACCGGTCCGACACCGCCCCCGAGATCAGGGCGACGGTGATGATGGCGAACATCAGCTGGAAGGCGACGAAGACGGTGGCCGGCAGGGTGCCCGCCAGCGGGATGTTCACCGCGGCAGTATGCGTGCCGGGGTCCGCGGCCACCGAGTTGATCCCGATGAGTCCCCGCAGGCCCCAGTACTGGGCGGGTTTACCCATGACGTTGCCGACGTCGTCACCGAAGGCAACCGAGTAGCCGTAGAGCACCCACAGCACCGTCACCACGCCCATCGCGCTGGTGCTCATCATCAGCATGTTGAGGACGCTGCGGGCGCGCACCATGCCGCCGTAGAAGAACGCCAGACCCGGCGTCATCAACAGCACCAGCGCGGAACTCGCCAGCATCCAGGCGGTATCGCCGGTATTGGGCTGGCCCAGTATCGGAAATTGGTCCACTCGCTATCACCTCCGGTTGGCCTTGAACAGCCGTCAGACGTGCGCCTGATGACCTGACCAGAACCTTGCGAGATGGTTGTTTCCGCGGTGCGGCCTGAGTGTTTCAGCGGTATTAACGTCACGCCCGCCGTGGCGGCGTCAGCCGAGCAGGGCGTCGACGAAGGCGGCGGCCTCGAACGGCGCCAGGTCGTCGGGGCCCTCCCCGAGCCCGACCAGCTTCACCGGCACCCCGAGTTCCTGCTGGACCCGGAAGACGATCCCCCCCTTGGCGGTGCCGTCCAGCTTGGTCAACACCGCGCCGGTGATGTCGACTACCTCGGCGAACACCCGCGCCTGCGCCAGTCCGTTCTGCCCGATGGTGGCGTCCAGCACCAGTAACACCTCGTCGACCGCGGCCCGCTTGGACACCACCCGCTTGACTTTGCCGAGCTCGTCCATCAGCCCGACCTTGGTGTGCAGCCGTCCGGCGGTGTCGATGAGCACGACGTCGGCGCCCGTGGCGATGCCCTTGTCGACGGCGTCGAAGGCCACCGACGCCGGGTCGGCGCCCTCGGGCCCGCGCACCACCTCGGCGCCCACCCGCGACGCCCAGGTCTGCAGCTGATCGGCGGCCGCGGCCCGAAAGGTGTCGGCAGCACCCAGCACGACGCGCCGCCCGTCGGCCACCAGGACCCGCGCCAACTTGCCGACGGTCGTGGTCTTGCCGGTGCCGTTGACCCCGACGACCAACAGCACCGACGGGCGGTCGGCATGCGGCAAGGCGCGGATCGAGCGGTCCATGCCGGGCTGCAGCTCTTTGATCAGGACGTCGCGCAGCGCGGCCTTGGCGTCGGCCTCGGTGCGCACGTCGCTGCTGGCGAGCCGGCTGCGCAGCTGCGCGAGCACCGACTCGGCGACCACCGGGCCCAGATCGGCGATGAGCAGCGTGTCCTCGACGTCCTGCCAGGAGTCTTCGTCCAGGTCGCCGCCGCCGATCAGGCCCAGCAGGCTGCGCCCGAACGCGTTCTGGGACTTGGCCAGGCGGTCCCGCATCCGCTCCA
The DNA here is from genome assembly GCA_028706695.1 of Mycobacterium sp. Taxonomy (GTDB): domain Bacteria; phylum Actinomycetota; class Actinomycetes; order Mycobacteriales; family Mycobacteriaceae; genus Mycobacterium. The sequence continues at coordinate 1,838 of JAQTVU010000137.1, read as the reverse complement.
GCCGGCCTTCGGGCGGCTCGATCTCCTCGATCGCGGGAGCCGCGGGCGCCTCGGGAGCCGGCGCGCCCAGGTCGGTCGGCGGGGCCTCCGGGACCGCCGGGGCCTCCGGGACCGGCGGGGCCTCCGGGACCGGCGGGGCGGGCGAGATCGGTGGGGCGGGCGAGATCGGTGGGGCGGGCGGGATCGGTGGGGCGGGCGGCGGCGCGAGGGTGTCGGGTTCCGGCAGCACCACGTCGGAGACGGTGCGCCGCGGCGCATCGCGCGGAATGGTCGCGTCGTCGCCGACGGCGGGCAGCCCGGTGGTGTCGATCCGTTCGGCGGGCGGCGCGCCCTGGCTGAAGGTGATGCCCGTCGACGCGGTATAGCCGCCCGAGCGGTCCAGCGCCCCCGGCTCCGGCCGGGCCGACAACCTGATCCGCCGGCGCCGGTAACGGGCCAGGCCCAGCGCCAGCGCGGCGATCACAACGAGGACGGCTAGAACTATCAGGACGACGAGGGCGATCCAAAGGCCTTGAGACACGCTGACATTCTTTCAGCAACCCGGCCCGGCCCGGACGGGCCCCGGTCGGCGGCGGCGGCCGCCGGCGCTGCCCTCTAGGGTGACGCCCCCGAGCAGGAGGGGCTCGTGGGGCTCGAGGGGCTTGAGACGAGCCGCTCGACCCGCTGACCGCGCATCCGCTGGGAGATCACCACGGTGATGCCGTCGCCCTGCATGGTGACGCCGTAGAGCGCGTCGGCGACCTCCATGGTCGGCTTCTGGTGCGTGATGATGATGAGCTGAGAGCGGGCGCGCAGCTGCTCCAACAGCCCGATCAGGCGGCGCAGGTTGGTGTCGTCGAGCGCCGCTTCTACCTCGTCCATGATGTAGAACGGCGACGGTCGGGCCCGGAAGATCGCCACCAGCATCGCGACCGCGGTCAGCGCCTTTTCGCCGCCGGACAGCAGCGACAGGCGGGTGACCTTCTTGCCGGGCGGGCGCGCCTCCACCTCGATCCCGGTGCCGAGCATGTCGTCGGGGTCGGTCAGCCGCAGCCGGCCCTCCCCGCCCGGGAACAGCGAGGTGAACACCTCCCGGAATTCGCGTTCGACGTCGGTGTAGGCGTCGCTGAACACCTGCTGGATGCGGGCGTCGACGTCGGCGACCACGTCCAGCAAGTCCTTGCGGGCGGCCTTGACGTCCTCGAGCTGGGTGGACAGGAAGTTGTAGCGCTCCTCAAGCGCGGCGAACTCCTCCAGCGCCAGCGGATTGACCCTGCCCAGTTCGGCGAGCTCCCGCTCGGCCCGTTTGGCGCGGCGCTGCTGGCTGCTCCGGTCATAGGGCAGCGGGGCGGGCGCGACCACCTGCTCGCCGCGCTCCCGGGCCTGCTCGAATTCGGTCATCTCCAACTCGCTCGGCGGCAGCGGCACCTGCGGGCCGTACTCGGCGACCAGGTCGGCCGGCGCCATCCCGAACTGCTCGAACACCATCTGCTCAAGCTGCTCGATGCGCATCGCCGCCTGGGCGTTGGCCACCTCGTCGTGGTGCAGCGCATCGGCGAGGGCGGCCACCCGGGCGCGCAGCGAATCCACCTCCTCGCGCACCGCCGCCATCGCCGCCGTGCGCTCCCGGCGTTCGGCGACCAGCGCGTCGCGGATGCGCGTCGCCGCGTCGACCACCCCGCGCAGCCGGAGCGCCAGCAGCTGTCCGCCCTCGGCGACGGCCGCGGCCACGGCGGCGGCCCGCACCCGCGCGGCGCGGGCCTGCTCGGCCCGCACCCGTGCCTCGCGCTCGGCGGCGGCCGCGCGGCGCAACGAACCGGCCCGCCCACGCACCGCGTTCGCGCGCTCCTCGGCGGTCC
>JAQTVU010000136.1 GCA_028706695.1 Mycobacterium sp. | reverse complement strand
CCTTCCAGACCGGGTTGAGGTTGGTCGTCGGGTCCTGCGGGATATAGCCGATCAGCCGGCCCCGGATCGATCGGAGCCGCCGACGGTCGGCCACGGCGAGGTCCATCCCGTCGAACAGGATGCGCCCAGCGGTGATTCGGCCGCCAGGGGGCAGCAGACCGAGGATCGCGGCGGCCATGGTCGACTTCCCCGATCCCGACTCGCCGACCACCGCGACGGTCTGGCCGCGCCCCACCTGCAGATCCAGCCCGCAAACCACGGGCCGGCCGCCGAAGCCGACTTCTAGGCCGGCCACCGACAACAATGGCGATGATCCGGTGCTCATGGCCGCCACGCCCGTGACGCCGGATCCAAGGAGTCGCGCAGCGCGTCGCCCATCATCGTGAAGGCCAGTACCGTGATCGCCAGCGCCCCTGCGGGATAGAACAATATCGGGGAACCCGACCGCAGCCGCGTCTGCGCGAGGCTGATGTCGCCGCCCCAGGACACGACCGACGGCGGCAGGCCGACCCCGAGATAGGACAAGGTGGCCTCGGTGACGATGAAAAGCCCGAGCGCGAGCGTGGCCGCCGCGACGACCGGGCCCAGCGCGTTGGGCAGCGCATGCCGGATGAGCGTTTGGAACCTGCCGAGCCCCAGCGCTTTCGCGGCGAGGATGTACTCGGATGCCCGTATCTCGAGCACGGCGGCCCGAGCGATCCGGGCCACCTGCGGCCAGCCGAACAACGCCAGTATCGCGATCACCGTCCACACCGTGCGGTGGTGCAGGACCTGCATGAGCACGATCGCGGCCAGAAGCATCGGCAACCCAAAGAACACGTCGGTGACACGGGAGACCACCGCGTCCACCCAGCCGCCGTAAAACCCGGCCAGCGCGCCCAGCGACCCGCCGACCACGAACACCGCCAGGGTGGCGGCCAGCCCCACGGTCACCGACGCCCGCGTGCCGTAGATGGTGCGCGCGTAGATGTCGTGGCCCTGCAGGTCGGTGCCGAACCAGTGGGCGTCCGACGGCGGCAGCATGCTCTGCGCGGGATCGGCGTAGGCGGGGTCGGCCCCGGCGAACGCAGCCGGAAACGCCGCGACCGCGCCGACCAGCAGGATCAGCGCGGCGGCGGCGACGAACTTGGGTCGCCGCCGCAGCCCACGCCAGGCGTCGGCCCAGAAACCGTCAGCCATACCGGATCCGCGGATCCAGGGCCGCATAGAGCACATCCACCAGCAAGTTCGTGACCAGATAGATTCCCACCAGCACGGTCACGATCGACACCACCGTCGGGGCCTCCTGCCTGGTGACCGCTTGATACAGCACCCCGCCGACGCCGTGGATGTTGAAGATGCCCTCGGTCACAAGGGCCCCGCCCATCAACGAGCCCAGGTCGGCTCCGAGGAAGGTCACCACCGGGATCAGCGAATTGCGCAGGACGTGGACCATCACCACGCGGCGTCGCGACAACCCCTTGGCGGTGGCGGTGCGCACATGGTCGGCGTGGGCGCTGGCGGCGACCGCGGAGCGGGTCAGCCGCAGCACGTAGGCGAATGACACCGAGCCCAGCACGATCCCGGGCAGCAACAGGCGCGCGAAGCTCGATCGTTCGCCCACGGTCACCGGTGCGACGCCCAGCCAGATCCCGAACACGAACTGGGCCAGAAAACCCAGCACGAAGATCGGGATGGCGATGAGGAGCAGCCCGACGACCAGCACGGTGGCGTCGAAGGCCCCGCCCTGGTGCAGCCCGGCGATCGCCCCGAATCCGATGCCCAGCACCGCCTCGACGGTCACGGCGATCGACGCCAGCCTCAGGGTCACCGGAAAGGCATGGGCCAGAACGTCGGCCACCGGCAGCCCGGAGTAGGAACGGCCCAGGTCGCCGCGCAGAAGCCCGCCCAGGTACCGCAGGTACTGCTGCATGAACGGGTCGTCGAGGTGGTAGCGGGCACGCAGCTGCGCGGCGACTTCCGGCGTCAGGGGCCGGTCCCCGGCCATCGCCGCCACCGGGTCGCCGGGCAGCAGGAAAACCATCCCGTAGATCAACAGCGTGGCACCGAGGAAGACGGGCACCATGACGGCGACCCGGCGTGCGATGTACCACCCCATCTCAGGCCTTGACGATGTTCTCGTAGTCGGGCAGCCCGTTCCAGGTGACCGTGACGCCGCGGACCCCCGATGACCACCCGACGACGCTGATGTTGTCCCAGAGCGGAACAACCGGCATGTCGCGGAACAAGATTCGTTGGGCGTCGTTGGCCAGCGCGTCGGCGCGCCGCGGATTGGGCGCGGCTTCGGCGGCCGCCATCGCGGCGTCGAACTTCTCGCTGGCAAACCCGACGTCGTTGGACCCCGCCCCGGTGGCGAACAGCGGGGCGAGGAACTCGATCGTCGACGGGTAGTCGCCTTGCCACCCGGCGCGGAAGGCGGTCGTGATGGCGCGGTTGGCGATCTGGGTGCGCAAACCGGCGAAGGTGGGTTGTGGCGCGCCGGCCGCGTCGATGCCCAGCACGTTTTTGACGCTGTTGGCCACGGCGTCCACCCACTCCTGATGCCCGGCGTCGGCGTTGTAGGCGATCGCGTACCGGCCACGCCACGCCGAGATGGCGTTGGCCTGCGACCAAAGACGCCGCGCCCGCCCGGGGTTGTAGTCCAAAGCGTCACTTCCCGGCAGGTCAGGGCTGAATCCGGGCAACGAGCGGGCGGTGAACTCCCTTGCCGGGCTTCGGGTTCCGACGAAGATGTGCCGGCAAATCTGCGCCCGGTCGACCGCGGCCGACAACGCGAGCCGGCGCAGCCGGCCTTCCTCGCCGCCGAAGTGCGGCAGCCACAGCGGGGTGTCGAGGGTCTGGTTTATCGCCGCAGGACCGGCGGTGACGTTGTCGCCCAGGTCGCGTTTGTACACCGGCAGCGCGCTGGGCGGGATGGTGTCGAGGACATCGAGATTGCCCGACAGCAGATCGGCGTATGCCGTGTCCAGGTTGGCATAGAACTCGAACCGCAGGCCCTTGTTGTGCGGCATGCGGTTGCCGTGGTAATCGGGGTTGGGCCGCAGCTCGATCCGGACGTTGTGTTCCCAGGCCGGCCCGTCGGGGCCGGCGGCGAGTCGGTAGGGGCCGTCGCCGATGGGGTTGCGGCCGAACGCCTGCATGTCCCGGTATGCCGCGGCCGGCAGCGGATAGAACGCGCTGTGGCCCAACCGCAGCGCGAAGTCGATGGTCGGCGCCTTCAACCGGACGCTGAATTCCAGGTCGTTGACCACGTGCAGCCCCGACATCGTGCTCGCCTTCGGTTTGCCGTCGCGCGCCGGGCCCCCTACCTCGTCATACCCGTCGATCGGGCTGAAAAAGCTCTGCTGCAGTTGCGCGTTGGTGCTCAGGGCCCCGTAGTTCCAGGCGTCGACGAAGGAATGGGCCGTCACCGGGGAGCCGTCGGTGAACGTCCAGCCCCGCTTGAGGATGATGCGGTAGTTGACGTTGTCGGTGCTCTCGATCGACTGGGCCACCTCGTTGGACGGCCTGCCGGTGGCGTCGAAGGACACCAGCCCGGCGAACAGCCGGTCGACGATCCGCCCGCCGTTGCTGTCGTTCGTGCTCGTCGGTATCAGCGGGTTCGGTGGTTCACCGCCGTTGACCACCACCAGCTCGAGGCGCGGGGCCCCACCGCCGCAGCCGGCCAGGGATGCGGCCGCCAGCATTCCGGCAGCAACCAGGGCCAGAGCGGACCGGATCCGAGGCATGACATCCGACCCTAAAGCGTGTCGAGCCGTTGAGTGTGTTCAGTTGCACGGGAAGCCGCAGCTGGCCCAGGCGGGCGTCCCCGACGGCCCGGCGGCCGCATACCCGGCTGCGGCCGCCGCAACGCTGGTGACGAGTCGGCGGGTGCGCCGCCCATGACGTGCCGGCACACCGGTGACTATGCGGCATCCGGGATCCTTTCGCCCTGCGACTCGGTGCGCGGCCGTATCGTCGTCGGGCTAGTCTCACAGACGGTTGACGCTGACGCCGCAGTCGCCCGGCAAAGAATCCGGCAAACGAATACAGGAGAGGCATCCGTGACCGCCACCCACCCCGAAGGCCCGTCGTCGTATCCGCCGTCGCCGGAATTCGCCGAACAGGCCAATGGCCGGATCGGACTGTACCGCGAGGCCGAGGAGGATCGGCTGGCGTTCTGGGCCAGGCAAGCCGAGCGGCTGTCCTGGGCGACGCCCTTCACCGAGGTCCTGGACTGGTCGGAGCCGCCGTTCGCCCGGTGGTTCGTCGGCGGCAAGCTCAACGTTGCCTACAACTGCGTGGACCGGCATGTGGAAGCCGGACACGGGGATCGGATTGCCATTCACTGGGAGGGCGAGCCCTACGGTGACCGCCGCAGCCTGACCTATGCCGAGCTGCAGGCCGAGGTGTGCCGGGCCGCCAACGCGTTCACCGCGCTCGGGTTGGCCGCCGGCGACCGCGTCGCAATCTATCTGCCGGTGATCCCCGAGGCGGTGATCGCGATGCTGGCGTGCGCCCGGCTGGGCATCATGCACAGCGTGGTCTTCGCCGGTTTCACCGCGAACGCGTTGCGGGCCCGCCTCGCCGACGCCCAGGCCAAACTGCTGATCACCAGCGACGGGCAGTTTCGCCGCGGCAGGCCGGTGCCGCTCAAGGCCGCCGCCGATGAAGCCGTCGCTCCCATCCGGGACGGAGCCGGCCTCGTAGAGCACGTTCTCGTGGTGCGCCGCACCGGAATCGACGTCTCATGGGACCCCAGTCGAGACGTCTGGTGGCATGACGTGGTCGACTCGGCTTGCCCCGAGCACACCCCCGAGCAGTTCGACGCCGAACAGCCGTTGTTCCTGCTGTACACGTCGGGGACCACGGGCACGCCTAAAGGTATCGTGCACGCCAGCGGCGGCTACCTGACACAGGCCTCCTACACGCACTACTACGTTTTCGACATCAAGCCCGAACGGGACGTGTTCTGGTGCACGGCCGACATCGGCTGGATCACCGGGCATACCTATGGGGTCTATGGTCCGCTGTGCAACGGGGCCACCGAGGTGCTCTACGAGGGCACCCCCGATACGCCCACCACGCACCGGCATTTCGAAATCATCGAGAAGTACGGTGTCACCGTCTATTACACCGCACCCACCGTCATCCGGACGTTCATGAAATGGGGCCGAGAGGTCGTCGACTCGCACGACCTGTCCAGTCTGCGCCTGCTGGGGTCGGTCGGCGAGCCGATCAACCCCGAAGCCTGGCGCTGGTACCGCAGCGTGCTCGGCGCGGACCGCCTCCCGATCGTGGACACGTGGTGGCAGACCGAAACGGGCGCCGTGATGATCGCGCCGCTGCCGGGAGTCGCCGCGGCCAAACCCGGCGCGGCGATGGCGCCGCTGCCGGGCATCTCGGCCAAGATCGTCGACGACCACGGCGCGCGACTGCCGGCGGGCAGCAACGCCGGTGAGCACGTCACTGGCTACCTGGTGCTGGATCGGCCCTGGCCGGCCATGCTGCGCGGGGTCTGGGGCAACCCGGAGGCCTACGTCCAGACGTACTGGTCCAGGTTCGCCGAGCAGGGCTGGTACTTCTCCGGTGACAGCGCCTGGTACGACCCCGACGGCGACATCTGGGTGGTGGGACGCACCGACGACGCGATGAATGTGTCCGGGCATCGGCTCTCGACGGCAGAGATCGAGTCGGCCCTGGCCGGGCACGTCTCGGTGGCCGAAGCAGCCGTGGTCGGGAAGAACCACGAAACCACCGGCCAGGCCATCTGTGCGTTCGTGGTGCTGCGCGCCGGCCATCACCTGCACGAGGGAATCATCGACGAATTGCGGAGCGAGGTGGCCCGGGAGATCTCCCCCATCGCCCGGCCGCGAGAGGTTCATGTGGTGCCCGAGCTTCCCAAGACACGGAGCGGCAAGATCGTCCGCAGGCTGCTGCGCGACATCGCCGAGAACCGCGAGTTGGGTGACACGTCCACGCTGCTGGACCCCGCCGTCTTCGATGCGATAAGGGCGGCCGAGTAGCGTCAGGTCATCAGGGGCGGCACCGGGACGAAACCCGCGCCGGGCCGGTGTTTGGAATTGATGTCGTTGAGGATCGCGCTGAACGACATGACCACGGCCGGGGTGTGCAGCGGGATGTACTTGATGATGCACGTCGGCAGGTTGTCGCTGAAGGCCCCGTGGATCATCCCGACCAGCAAACCGTCGACGGTCACCGGGGCGCCGGAGTCGCCCGGTTGCCCGCAGACCTGCATGACGATGGTGCCCGGATTCTGGCCCATCCCCCAGGTGACACCGCAGGAATTGCCCGTGGTGCGGCCCTGCTTGCAGGCAATTTGGCCGAAGGCGGGGTCCGGGCCGATCCCGTTGATCGGAAAGCCGTTGTAGTCGGCCACCGGGGCCACCTTGGCCGGGTCGAACTGGATCACCGCGTAATCGAGGTTGTCGTTGCCGGCCACCATGGTGCCCAAGATGCCCCGGTTCTCCTGACCCTCGGCCGCGACATGCGCCCCGGGACCGCCGCAGTGCGCGGAGGTGAAGCCGATCAGCTGGCCGGCGGCGTCGGACCCGATGGTTGTCAGCGTGCACATGGTGTCACCGTTGATGACGATGCCCGCACCGCCGCCCATCGGAACCCGGTCGTCGGCGACCGCGACGTGGGCGGGCAATCCCGCCAGGGACAGGAGCACGGCCGCCATCGCCGC
>JAQTVU010000135.1 GCA_028706695.1 Mycobacterium sp. | reverse complement strand
CCTACCCCCGGGCCGGCCGCATCGGTACCGGCTTCCTCGCTACCGATGCGATGAATCAGCCTGCTGGCGATCATCCCGGCAACGGCCGACCCCGCCACAAAAGCCAGCAGATACCACAACCACTGAATCAGGAAAGCCATGCTGGAATCTCCTTAGCCGACCGCGATTTCGACGCGGCGATTCCTGGCGCGGCCCACCGCCGTATCGTTCGCGGCGACCGGGTTGACCGACCCCAAACCCCTGATGACCAAGTGATCCGCGGCGACCCCCTGGGTGGTGAGGAAGTCGGCGACCTTTTGCGCCCGCCGGCTGCTCATGGCGATGTTGACGGGTTCGGCGCCGGCGTCGTCGCTGTAGCCGTTGATCGTCGCCTGCGCGGCGGGACACGCTTTGAGCTTGTCGGCCACCTGGGTCAGCGTTTGCTCGTCAGCCGGGGTGAGGCTGAACCCGTCGCTGCCGAAAGTGACCGGTCCGCCCATCGCGGTGTCGATGGCCGACTGCAGGTCGGCGCACGGCGCGGCGCGTGTCGCAGCCGGCCCGTTGACAATGACGACAATGAGGTTGTCGACGACTTTCACGCCCGGCCAGGTGGTTGCCGCATCGTGTTCGACCTTGTTCTTCTGATCCTGCGATGCGGCCGTGCCCGCTAAGGCGATGGTGCCGCCGTCGACGGCGAAATGGAAATCGGCAATCGGCGCGCTGTCGTTGAAAAGCGTCCCGGCGTTGGAGAAATCGAGCGAGTCGACATTGGGGTCGATATTGATGTGATCGAGGACGTTCATGCCGGGACCCAGCGAGCCGGTGAGCGCCTTCAGCAGCGCGGCTTTAGTGGGCTCATCGGGAAGATCGCCGCCGAGCACAACGTCGCCGCCGTCACGCGCAATGGACAACGGCGCCAAGGACGGCTTCGGAGCCCCCGACGTGTTGGACTCCAGCGTCGGCAGCGCGCCGGTGGGGCCGTTGCTGGCCGGCCGGTCCAGCGCACCGTAGCCGATTGCTGCTACCAGCAACGGGACGCCGAGGAGGGCGATCAACCACGGAAGCCCGAGCGAACGCCGGAGCGACACCGGGATGAGCCACAGCGCGATCAGCCACCGGCGACGAAGCGACCACCGGAAGGAATCCGGAGCCCGCTTCAAGTCGCTGGTCACGACCGCCCGGCCGGCGCCCGCCCCTAAACGCACTACCCACCTTCCCTCATCTCGTTTGCCCGACGCTTCCGTTTTGCAGGTCCCTTTTGCAGGCGATATGCAGCCTACCGACTTCGAAGGCCTCCGCCGCCGAACTCGGGCAGACTAGGGTAATGGGCAACGGCAGTAAACCGACCGATAGCGAAATATTGGCACGTATCCGTGAGCTGGTCGCCGAGGAGAATGCCTTGCGTGCGCAGTCGCAGCGCGGTGATGTCACCGCCTCGCAAGAACACGACCGCCTGCGCCGGCTGGAAGTCGCACTGGACCAGTGTTGGGACCTGCTTCGGCAGCGTCGCGCACTGCGCGACACCGGTGGCGATCCCCGCGAGGCGGAGGTGCGTCCGCCCGACGAGGTCGAGGGCTACCTGAGCTGAGCGGCGACGCGGCCAACGTCGACGTCATCGTGGTCGGCGGCGGCCACAACGGCCTGGTTGCGGCCGGTTACCTGGCCCGGGCTGGCCTTCGGGTGAGGCTGTTGGAACGGCTGGACGCGGTCGGCGGGGCCGCCGTGTCGAAGCGGGCTTTCGACGGTGTCGACGTGCGGGTGTCGCGGTACTCCTACCTGGTCAGCCTGCTGCCGTCGCACATCCTCGAGGATCTGGGCGCCGTGGTGCGCCTGGCCCCGCGCCGATTCGCGTCCTACACCCCCGATCCGGCCACCGGTGGACGCCGCGGCCTGCTCATCGGCTCGCACCCCGAACGGCCCGTCGCCGCCTTCCGCGCGATCGGCGCCGCCGGCGACGAGCCGGGTTTCACGGCGTTCTACCGGCGTTGCCAACTGGTCACGCGGCGGTTGTGGCCGACGTTGATCGAGCCGTTGCGCAGCCGCGAGCAGGCCCGCCGGCACGTCCTGAACGCCGGTGACCGAAGGGTGGCGGGCGCGTGGCGGGCGCTGACGGAGGAGCCGATCGGGCATGCCATTGCCGCGGCGGTGCGGAACGATCTGGTCCGCGGCGTGATCGCAACCGACGCGCTGATCGGCACGTTCGCCCACCTCGATGACCCGTCGCTGCGCCAGAACGCCTGCTTTCTATACCACGTGCTCGGCGGCGGCCGCGGAAATTGGGACGTCCCCGTCGGCGGCATGGGCTCGGTGACCGCGGCCCTGGCGACGGCGGCCGCCGGTCACGGCGCGCAGATAACCACTGGCGCAGACGTCTACGCCATCGAAGCCGACGGGCTGGTGCGCTACCGCAGGGCCGACGACGAGCATCGGCTGCGCGGCCGCTTCATTCTGGCCGGGGTCGCCCCGGCGGCGCTGGCCGGCCTGCTCGGCGAGCAGCCCGCGCCGCTGGCCCAGGGTGCGCAGGTCAAGGTGAACATGGTGCTGCGACGGCTGCCCCGGTTGCGAGACGACAGCGTCACACCCGAACAGGCCTTTGCCGGGACCTTCCACGTCAACGAGACGAGGTCCCAGCTGGACACGGCATACTCGCAGGCGGCTACCGGCCGGCTGCCCGACCCTGTGCCGTGCGAGGCGTACTGCCATTCGCTGACCGACCCAAGCATCTTGTCTGCCGGGCTGCGCACGTCGGGCGCTCAGACCATGACGGTGTTCGGCCTGCACACCCCGCACTCCCTGTTCGATGGCTCCGACCCGGACGCGCTGCGCGCCCGGTTGACCGAGTCGGTGCTCGGCTCACTGAATTCGGTTTTGGCCGAGCCGATCCAGGAGGTGTTGATGAACGACGGGAATGGCCGGCCGTGCGTCGAGACCGCGACCACCTTCGATTTGCAGCGAGCCCTGGGGATGACCGCGGGCAATATCTTCCACGGCGGGCTGACGTGGCCGTTCGCGGACGACGACGACCCGCTGGACACCCCGGCGCGGCGCTGGGGGGTGGCCACCCCTCACCAGCGGATCATGCTGTGCGGCTCAGGCGCCCGCCGCGGCGGAGCGGTCTCGGGCATTGGGGGGCACAACGCCGCGATGGCGGTGCTGGAGTCCCTGTGACGGCGGGCGCGCCCCAACGTGCAGGTCGGCGTGCAGACGGGGTCGATCATGACCGCCCATCCGGGCGAGACCCGGGCGCCCGCCCCAGCTGCCCGCTCAGATATTGGGCCCGGCATTCCCGGCGAGCCAGCTTGCCGCTGGTGGTACGCGGGATGACACCCGCCGCCACCAGCCGCACATCGGTTACCGACAGGCCATGCCGGCGTGACACCGCCGCCCGGATCGCATCGATCACCGGCTGCGGGTCGGCGCGGCCCGCGCCCGCCGCCCGTTCGGCGACGATCACGAGCTGTTCGCCGCTGCCCTTGGCGTGCGCTCCCACCGGTAGCTCATCAGCTGGCACCGAGAACGCCGCGACGTGACCCGGCCGCACCGCCGGAGATGCCTCCACCGCGCTGGCCTCGATATCGTGTGAACAATGGTTGCGTCCGTCAACGATCACCAGATCCTTGATGCGCCCGGCGACATAGAACTCGCCATCGAGGTAGACACCCAGGTCACCGGTCCGAAACCAGGTCGCATCGAGCGGTGCCCCTTCGGCGTGGCTGCCCACCCGCAGTCGGGACCGCAGCGTGTTGGCGAAGGAGACCTTGGTCTCCTCCGGGCGTGCCCAATAGCCGCGGCCGATGTTGTTGCCGTGCAGCCAGATCTCGCCGACCTGGCCGTCGGGTAACTCCTCGCCGGTGTCGGGGTTGACGATGACGCCCCACTGACTGGGCGAGATCCGGCCGCACGAGACGAGCGGCACCGCGTTGGGCGCATCCGCTGCGACGCACACCGCATGGCCCGCCGACAGCCGATCACGGTCAAGGTAGGCGGCCTGTGGCTCGGTGTTTGGGCCGGTGGTGGAGACAAACAGTGTCGCCTCGGCCATCCCGTAAGACGGCTTGACCCCCGTTCTGGCCATCCCGTAGGACTCAAACGCCTTGGTGAATTTCGTAATCGAATCCATGCTGACCGGTTCGGAGCCGTTGATCAGCACAACGTTGCGCAGATCAATTTGTTCGTCCGCCGCAGGAATGCCGCGCTGTGCCACCAACTCGAACGCGAAGTTCGGCGCCGGGGAGACCACGCGGCGGTGCTGCGACTCGGCCGCCAGAGCACGAAGCCACCGCACGGGTCGCCGGATGAAGGCCATCGGCGACAGCAGGGTGACATGCCCTCCGTAGAGCACCGGAAAGCCGATCATCATCAGGCCCATGTCATGGTAGAGAGGCAACCAGCTGACACCGCAGGCCGTCCAATTCAGACCCAACGCAGCGATCATCTGCAGCAGATTGGTGCCGGCGGCACGATGGGTTATCTCCACCCCGGTCGGCGTCCGCGTGGAGCCCGACGTGTACTGCAGGTAGGCGATGTCGCCGGCGTCCAGTTGGACCGGGACGAAGCCCTCGCCCACCGCGTCGGGCAGGTTATCGACCGCCACCACCCGAGGCCGCTTCGGGCGCGGAAACCGCTGCACGAACGCGTATACAGCCTCGCTCGCCGCGGCGGTGGTCAGCACCACGGTAGGTTGCGCATCGCCGAGAACCGCATCGAGTCGTTCCGCGTGACCGGGCAGTTCCGGCGCGAAAAGCGGCACCGCGACGTTTCCCGCCCTGATCGCGGCGAAGAATCCGGCGACGTAGTCGAGCCCCTGCGGGGCAAGAATCGCGACCCGGTCGCGCGGTTGTGTGACCTGCTGCAGGCGCGCGCCGATGGCCTGCACCCGGGTGCCGAATTGAGCCCAGGTCAACTCGACCGGGCGTCCTTCGGCCGAATTGGCGTAGTCCAGGTACCGATAGGCCGTGAAGCCGCCGAACTCGACAATGTTTCGCTCGAGAAGTGAAATCAAATTGACATCCGCGGGCAATGCGACGCCACCGCTGGAATCCAGGTAATCCTCAATCCTGACCGAACTCCTGGGATCGACCGCCACACCCTTCGACGCATGTGTCATAAACGGATTTTAAGGGATATTGCCAGGATCGCGGGCCAACGGGAGGCTGCGAGTCGGGTGATAGCCAGCGGTATGCCACCAGCCACACCACGACCAGCTTTGGACTGACGCTAGCTAGCGCGTCTCGATGCCGACGTAGTCACGCTCGGTGTAGCCGGTGTAGATCTGGCGGGGACGGCCGATCTTGCTGTCACCCTCGTCGTGCATCTCGCGCCAATGCGCGATCCAGCCGGGCAGCCGGCCCAAGGCGAACAGCACCGTGAACATCCGAGTCGGGAAGCCCAACGCCCGGTAGATCAGCCCGGTGTAGAAGTCGACGTTCGGGTAGAGCCTGCGCTCGATGAAGTAGTCGTCGGTCAGCGCGGCATCTTCGAGCTCCCTGGCGATGGCCAGCAGGTCGTCGTCGCCACCCAGCTTGGCCAGGATCTTGTCGGCCTGCTCCTTGATGATGCGGGCGCGCGGGTCGTAGTTCTTGTAGACACGGTGGCCAAAGCCCATCAGCTTGACGCGGGCCTCGCGGTTCTTGACCCTCCGGATGAATTCGCCGACGCCGCCGCCGCTCCCCCGGATCTGCTCGAGCATTTCCAGCACCGCCTGGTTGGCGCCGCCGTGCAGCGGACCCCAAAGCGCATTGATGCCACCGGAAATCGAGGTGAACAGGTTCGCCTGCGACGAGCCCACCAGGCGAACCGTCGAGGTCGAGCAGTTCTGTTCGTGGTCGGCGTGCAGGATGAACAACATGTCCAGCGCCCGCACCACCTCCGGATCGGTCTCATAGGGCTCGGCCGGCAATCCGAACGTCATCCGCAGGAAGTTCTCCACCAGCGACAGCGAGTTGTCCGGGTAGAGGAACGGCTGACCGACGGACTTCTTGAAGGCGTACGCGGCGATGGTGGGCAGCTTGGCCAGCAGCCGGATCGTCGACAGATCGACCTGCTCGTCGTCCATCGGGTTCAGGGCGTCCGGATAGTAGGAGCTGAGCGCGTTGACCACACTGGACAGCACCGGCATCGGGTGGGCGTTGGGCGGGAAGCCATCGAAGAAGCGCTTCAGGTCCTCGTGCAGCATGGTATGGCGCTGGATCCGGTTGGTGAACTCGCGCAGTTGCTCCTTGCTCGGCAGCTCGCCGTAGATCAGCAAATAGCTGACCTCGATGAAGGTCGACTTCTCCGCCAGCTGCTCGATTGGGATGCCGCGGTAGCGGAGGATGCCGGCGTCGCCGTCGATGTAGGTGATGGCGCTGGTGCAGGCGCCGGTGTTGCCGTAACCGGGATCGAGCGTGATCGCCCCCGTCTTGGCGCGAAGTTGCGAGATGTCGATGCCGACTTCGCCTTCGCTCCCCACTACGACGGGCAATTCAATCGTCTTTCCATCAATCGTTAATGTCGCCACACGAGACATGAAACCTTCCTTCAAAACGCGATTTCCGACCGTTGAAAACGGGGCGTATTCTAGGGAGGAGGCGTGTCGGGTTCAATGCGTTGAAATGCGAAATGCGGAATGCAAAATGAGGAATGAACTCATTTCGCATTCCGCATTTTCCCGCATCGGCTAGAATGCCGGTCGTGTAGATTACGGAGACACTCATGCAGGATTTTGAGAAACTCGGCGCCTTCTACCTGGGCCGTCCATATGACCTGAAGACGAAGAGCCCCCAGGACGGGA
>JAQTVU010000134.1 GCA_028706695.1 Mycobacterium sp. | reverse complement strand
CCCTACACGCCGCTCTTCCGATCTGTCGCCGCAGCGGTCGTGGCCGGCCACGGCAACACCATCACCGTGGAGGATCGCCGCATTTCCACCTGGGCGAGGTGGTGGGGGCAACCGGCATGCTGGTAGCCGCGCTGCAGCGTGAATGCCACGCCACCGGCGGCCGGTTTCACACACCAGCCAGGCGGGAGCCGGCTAAAGAAAGCAAACACTGCGACATGGCAAGCGCAGCAGGCGGTTTAATCCATCTGGATCATCGGCGGCACGAACAGGTGCCGCGAACACGACAGCTGGGATCAATCCAACCACATGCCCAGCCGCCCGTAGTCGATCTGCGCTTCGCTGCCCGGCTCCACTGCGCCACGCGCCAGAGTGACGTTGCGCCTGGCCACCTCATCGGCGAAATGCGTTGCAATCCAACGCCTTCCCGATGAATCCGGAACCGTCATCTGGTGGTCGCGCAACCGTTGCGCGATAGTGGCTACCGTAACCTCAGCATCCAGCCAGTCCTTGATCGGGTCGTAGTGTGGTGCGATCAGCGGCGACGTCGCGGACCGCGCCGCAGGATCACTTACGTAACTCTGAAAACCACCGGTGATCAGCTCAGCCCACTGATCCGCCGACAACAGCTGCTCTCCCCGCTCGATACCTGCGGCAATCGCCGAGGCCAGATATTTGCCGATCGTCTCCTGGTCGATGCGCAGCGACTCCGACAACGCCACCGAGCGGCCCGCCTGCCAGTGGATGAATAACTCGATCAGGTCGATCGAACATCACGAAATTTTTGCTCGTCATCAGCGCCCTTTCGGCCATCTACCGAAAACAACGCCCGCGCGGCGAAAAGTCGGTTCCCTGCACACAATTGGACCTCTTCTAGGATGTCATCACCGCTGGCCTCGGCGAATTGCTGCCGCTGGCAAGCGGATCCGTGTCCTAGCAGCGCTGTGGGTTACCGATCCGCAGCAATCGGTCCCGGAACGGTCACAGGTACATACCGATCGCGGCGACCATCTGGTGCCCGCCACGAAATGCACAAATCATGGCAGCGTGCGTCAATGGCGATCACGAACGCGAGTAATGCGTGCTCGCGCATCCACGTGCCGCTGTGCGAATAGGGGCTTTGGCGGGCGTAGCAGGAGGCATTCATAGCATGACGGCGAACTGGTTTCCCGTGCATACTTCGTACGGCCCGGACTCCGGGCGTATTCTCGACACCGCGCGCGGCATCCTCATCGGGCTTCGCCGTTGCCGGTCGGACGCGGCTTTCGACGAATTACACAGCGCGGCATCGCGTCACAGAGTGCCGGCATTTGCGATGGCGTGGGCGCTGGTGCACCTGGCCGGGGACGGAGAGAGGACAACGAGTTTCATGGACGCACAGAGAGCGGCCCGCTATGAATGGGGTCAGCTGTTCGGGTCCGCCGCGGTGACCTGTTCAGCAAATGGGAGGTCATCCGCCGAGACGTCGCCGACATCTCCATCGACGAACTTCCTACCGTCATCGCCGCCAGACACGCTGACACGGCAGCACTGGACGGACAACACGCATCATCACCCATCGTCGAGCATGGCTCGTTGATCGCAACGCGCGCAGCGTACCGAAATCCGAAGTCGACCAAGTCGTCGGATGCTATGCGGCGCAACGCAATACCTGGATGCCCTCGTCACGAACGGTCGGCGAACCGTCCCCGTTGACCGTTGACGGCGCCACTCCACGATAGTGTTCCGCATCGCGGGTGGTTGTGGACCGCAATGTGGATCGGACACTAGCTAGAGGGTGGGCGCCTGCGGGGCCTTGGGCGGCTGAGCCGGGCCCACCACGACGAACGACTCGACCGCCGTGGCTTGCTCGAAGCCGGCGATTTCCACCCGCCACTCGTAGAGTCCCGGCTCCAACGGGATTCCGGCGGGGATGTTGAGGGTGAGGGGCATGCGAACCGACGTGCCATGGATTGCCCCGGGGGGACGGCCGGCCTCCGCCGAGGCTTCAAAGCAGATCCGCTGCGGACCCTGCGGCCCCGGCACTGCCACCGGTTCGCCGTCGGTGGTCAGTAGTTGGCATGTCAGCTTGTGCCGCTTGTTCGTCTCGTTCCAATCGATGTCCAAAAACAGCACCAATGCAATGCCGGGCGTGGGTGTCTGGCACTGCCGCCAGCCCAGCCCGAGAGCGTTGACCTTCCCGGACTGGGCGTCGGCCTGCGCCGCGTCCGCGAGGAAGAGCGTGATCCTCATGCGCCCGCCGGAGCCATGGTCGAACGTCCGCTTGCTACCGCAAGATAGTGCCCTGCCATCGCCGCCGCCCCACCGAGATCCGCGCCCTACTCTTGTCGGCTGGATATTACGCTTCGGCCTGAGCGGGTACCCGCCCCGGACGGCGCCACGCTGCCGAGGGGTATCGGCTATTTCGACGGCGGCAGTTGGCGCGGCTCGTCGGGCGAGTGCAGTTTGCGCGGCCCCTCATGTCCGGTCAGCTCCGCCCTGCCGTCGCCCTCCAGCGAACCCGTGGAGGAGACCCCGAGCGCCGGCGCGGCGCGCCGCTGCTCGTCGCGCGACGACGCGATCTTGGCGGGGCGGGCCGGGATGTCCGTGGCCACGGCCCGGTGCGGTGGCTGGATGTCGGAGCTCTCGGCGCGGATGGTCACCTTACGGGTCCGACTGAGCGAGAAGGTGATCTCCTCAATATCTTCGAATACTTGACGGGCGCTGCGCAGCGGCTGGGTCGTGTTGTCGATCACCCGGGCGACGAACGGCGGCACCAACGGGCGGATCCAGCGAGCCGCGGCCTTGGTGGCGCTCGGAAGCGACGAGATCAACGGCGCCCCGCGTTCGTGACGCGGGGCGACCTCACCGGCCGGTGCCAACTGCGCCGGCAGGTTGTGCGGACGGCTGGTGGTTGCGGCCGGGATCTCCTCCGCGCCGACGGGTTCCGCGCTGAGCGGCACTGGCGTGACGGCCCGGCTGGCGGCCTCCGCTTCCGCGGCGATCGGCAGGTAGATATCCTCATCCCCCGATTCGACCGTGGGCTGCGACGCGCGCGCCGGCCCCTTGAGGGATTCGATGACGCGACGGCGCTGCTGTTCACGGTCGATTTCGGTCTGAGCCTCGATGATGAGGCGGGCCCGGGTCAGCCGGTGTTCGGCCCACATGATCTCGGCCTCGCGGCGCACCTCGGCGCGCTTGATCGCGATCGCGGTCTCCGCGTCCGGCTCGGCGCGTTCGCGGTCTGCGCGCGCGCTTGCACGCCGGTCCTGGGTGGTCTCGCCCCGCCACAGCCCCAAGGCGAGGGGGAGCAGGTACACCAGCGCGAAGAACCCGCTGAGCAGCAGCCGCAGCGTGAGCGTGCCGGCGCCGGCCAACAGTCAGCTCGTTCATGGCGACCCAGCGCGCGCCCAGTCCCCGGCGGGCGTCGGCGATCACTTTCTGGCGAGCCCCCAATAGGGCGAACTCCCGACGGAAAACGGTGGCATCCAACTCGGGCGCCCGCCGGTCGCGGTCCGCCAACGCGTTGTCCAGCTCCCGCCGGGCGTCGGCGAGAAGCTCGTTGGACGTTCGCGTTTCGGGCCCGGGACCGGGCACCCCGGTGATTCGTGTCTGCGGGCAGGCGGGAGTGGGGTTGTATTCGCAGCGCGCGACGACCAAGGCCTGCTCCTGCTGCGTCCGGGCCTGGGCGACGGCGTTGTCAAGCGCGGCGCGCGTCCTTTGGCTGTTGCAGCGACGCCGAGGCCTGCGCGACGGCCGGCGCTGCGTCGACCGTACGCAGGACGCGCTCGTCGAGCAGACGGTCGATCGAGTTGCAGAACGCGACCAGCGCGGCCAGTTCCCCGACCACGATGCCCGCCACCACCGCCGCGGCAGCACGCCCGACAATACCGCCGCGGCCGCGGCCGCTCGCGGTACCGCGCACCACTGCGCCGACCAGCAAGGCGAAAACCGACACCAGCGGGACAACGGCGAGCCATGACCAGCCCGTCGACTCGCTCACGACCAGACCGTCGACGACCCCAGCCAGCACCGATCCCAGCAGCACCACCGCGCCGGCGACGGCCTGAGCGGACCGTTCGTGACGCTCGCCGGGCTCGCGCCAGTGTCCGCCGCCGATCCAGATCAGCAGGGACTCGCCCCGGGATGCCGCCGAGTGGGGCTTAGCAAATCCGTGGGTGCCCATCAGACTCCGAAACACCTCCCACGCGTCAAGCCTCCCAGGCCACCGGCCGGCAGAGCGAATCCGGAGCAGTCACATGTGATGAGGCTCACAACCCAGCGGCATGGACGCAGCACATGCCGTCGGGTAGTCGGCCGGTTCACTCCGCGCTTTCTCAGGTGCGTGTCCGACGGCCCGGATTCTGCGACGCGGACAGATCAGCGGCCGGTTCGGCAGGCGACATGAGACGGTATAAACCTATGCAGGGTCTCCATTATGTCACCTATGAAGAGTTCGGCCGCCGATTCTTCGAGTACGCCGTCACCCCCGAGCGGGTCGCGGCCGCCTTCGCCGACATCGCGGGCACTGAGTTCGCGATGGAGCCGATCGCTCAGGGGCCGGGCAAGATCGCCAAGGTCAGCGCCGACGTCAAGATCCACGAACCTCGTGTGACACGGCATTTGGGTGACAGCATCACGTTCACCATCCACATACCGTTGTCGATCGACCTGCTCCTCGACTTGCGGCTCGACAAGCAGCGGTTTCGGGTGTCCGGGGACATCGCATTGCGCGCGACGGCGCGGGCGGCCGAGCCGCTGCTGCTGGTTGTCGACGTCGCGAAACCACGGCCGTCCGACATCACCGTCAACGTGTCATCGAACTCGCTGCGCGGCGAGGTGTTGCGCATCCTGGCCGGCGTGGACGGCGAAATCCGGCGATTCGTCGCCCAATACGTCGCCGAAGAAATCGACGCGCCCCAGTCGCAGGCCGCGCAGGTCATCGACGTGGCTCACCAGTTAAACGAGGCATGGCCCTAGGTACCCCGCCATGCGCATGAGTGCGCGCCTAGCGGGGTACCTATCGGGGTGTCTGTCGGGGTGTGCCACCCGTGCCCACAGCGAAGCGGGCAAAAGCCATGCCGGACCACCTTTTGCCGCGCCACCGGCAAATTCAGCCGTTTGTTGTAAGGAGCGAAGACTTGGCACGAGTAGACGTTTCGATGTCATCGGAGGTGGAACCGGCGACCGCCTGGAAGCTGGCGTCGGATCTGAGCCGATTCGACGAATGGATGACGATATTCGGCGGGTGGCGCGGGGAAACACACTCCAGGATCGAGGAAGGCACCTGCGTTTCGTCATGCGTCAAGGTCAAGGGCTTCAGCAACGTGATCCATTGGACCGTCACCCGTTATGACGAGCCGAAGTCGATCGAGTTGCAAGGGCGCGGGCGCGGCGGCATCCGGCTGGGCGTCACGATGAGCGTTACCCCCAACCATTCTGGGTCAGACTTCCACCTCACCGCCGACCTCAGGGGTGGCCTGCTCAGCGGGCCGATCGGGGGCTTGGTCGCCAGAATCATCCGCTCCGATGTCCGTAAGTCGGTGGAAAACCTCGCATCCCTGCAGTAAACGCCGCGGGATTCGCCAGCCCCGCAATTCGCACATGAGGTGCGACGGGTCGGTTCGGCATCTGGATCCGATGGTCGCCGACGGTGCGGTGCCGTCTGGGTGTCCGGTAATTAGCGGACAGTATTTTGGGTGGCGCGTGCTCGGGCGAGTTTGGCGAGGATTGATTCGGCGGTGGCGGTCCACACGTAGGGTTTGGGGTCGTTGTTGTGGGCGTCGATGTATTCCTGGATTGCGGCGATGAGTTCGGGCACCGATGCGAAGGCGCCGCGCTCGCGGAACCACCGTTCGACCTGGTTGAGCCGTGACGAGGAGGTCGGCGTGACATGCAGGTGAAAGCGCGGATGCTTGGCCAGCCGCTCCTGGACGTTAGCGTGCTTGTGGGTGGTGTAGTTGTCGCAGATCAAGTGGGTCTGCAGGCCCTTGGGAACCTCGCGGTCGATGGTGCGCAGGAACGTCACAAACTCCTGGTGGCGGTGCCGCGGTAGATACTGGCCGATCACCATGGCGGTCAACACGTTCAGCGCCGCGAACAAGGTGGTGGTGCCGTTGCGCTTGTAGTCGTGGGGCATCGGGCCGCGGCCCTTGGTCATCGGCAGCGACGCCTGCGTGCGATCCAGCGCCTGCGCCGAGGACTTCTCATCGGCGCAGAGCACGCTTGTCCTCGAGCTTCGGGTCACCCGACGCCTTGAACGTGTCGACCCGGCGCGGTTTGAGGCCCAACTCCTTCCACGCCCGCTGCACACTGCTTTTCGACACCTTGGCGGGCTGGGCCATCGTCCTTGTGCTCCAATGCGTCTGGCCTCTCGATCGTGGCGTCCGGGATCGAGGGCTTGCGGCCCCGACCCTTGCGGACCTGCCCGAACCTGACCAGGCCGTCCTCGGCGAAGCGAGCACGCCAGTTCGCCACGGTTGCTCGCGACACCGACAACGCCGCGGCGATCGCCGTATTCGATGCACCGTCGGCAGCCATCAGCAACGCCTTGGCCCGCACCACTTCCCGATGCGCCCCGGTCTGCGACTGAGCCAACGACTCCAATATCTCGCGTTGTCCATCGGTCATCTTCGGCGCGGGTCCGGGTTTGCTCACAAATGAACTTCTACCCGATTAACGACATTTATTTGCGGGACACACCCCTAACGGGGTTGGTCGTCCGGTCGCGCTCGGCCTGGCGAATCCGTCTCACATCAGTGGTGAGCCACGCCAAACCGGC
>JAQTVU010000133.1 GCA_028706695.1 Mycobacterium sp. | reverse complement strand
CACTGAGCTCGTCGCGCAACGCCTCCACCCGCGCTCGCCGGCCGGGGCCCTCAACCTCGTGGCGCAACCGTTGGGCGCCCCGCCGCAGCAGCGCCTCCCAGGACCGCAGCCGATTTCGCCGAGCGAGACCGGGATCGGCGAGCTGCGCCGCTACGGCCGCGACCAGATCGTCGATGTCGGGCTCGCCGAGGTCGGGCAGGGCCGCGGCGCCCACCCAGGGGACCCGGGCGTAGCGGGGCGCGTGCGCGGCCAGCAGGTCGCGGTCGGCGCCGAGCGTCTCACGCCAGCCTCGGTGGACGTCGATTTTCGAAACCACACCGACCACCGCGTCGGTGTGACTGGCCGCGGCGTCGAGCAGCGCGCAGTCGGATCCCGTCAGGTGGGCCGCGGCGGAGACGACGAACACCACGGCCAGCGGCGCGTCGCCGGGTTCCAGATCCGTGGCCTCCACGAACTTGTGCTGCGGCAGCCGTTGACGCAGCGCCGCGACCACCCCGGTCACGCCGGCCAGCCACGGCCCGGTCACCAGGACCATGTCGCGGCGGTTGACGGCGGGCGTCTCCAGTCCCGGAGCGGCCGCCGCCACCAGGGCGTCCACCAGCGCGGCCTGCTCGCCGCCGCCCCCGGCGGCGCTCATCCTGACTCCCCGGACGCCTCGGGCAGCGATCCGCAGGTGCGCGACCACAGCCGCAGCGATCCCCGGGCGATGTCGGCGCCGCAGCTGCGGTGCAGGTCGCTGACGGGTGTCGGGCGTCCACGGCTGTAGCGCTGCCATCGCAGCGCCCGCCGCAGGTGGGCCCCCGGGTCGTCGCGGTCGGCGAAAACGGGGCCGTCCTGCAGGCCGGCGGCCTCGGCCAGGTCGACGGCGGCGGCCATCCGGGCCAGCACCGTGTCGTCGCGGGTGAGGAAACCGCCGATCAACTCGTCGGTGACGGCCAGGGCCTCGAGCTCCGCGACGGTTTGCAGCACCCGCCGGTAGCGCTCCTCGGCGCCGACCATCGACAGCCTATCCAGCACGGCGTCGAGGCAACTCGTCCGGCGCAACAGGGTCCGGACCTGGGCCGCGGGCCTGCCCTGCCGGATCGCGGCGACGGCCAGGGCCGTGCCGAACAGGTCGAAGGTGTCCAGCAGGCGCAGCCGCACGCCGGCGGACACCGGATTGTCGTCCGCGAGGAATCCGGCGAAGGAGCCGTCGAACAGGTTGGCGGGCCGGTCGGCCAACATCACCAGCGCAGCCCACAACCCCGGGTCCAAGTCGTCGAGCGCGGCGACGGCGAGCAGACCGATCATCGGCTCGACGGGCACGCCGAGACGCGCGGAAAGGTCCGCCCGGCGCGCCCGCGCCGCCGCCATCGGCCCGTCACCGGTGCGGCCCGACAGCGAGCCGGCCAGGTCGGCCTTGTTCAGCACCGCCAGGACGGGGCGGCGGGCGGCGGCCACCGCGTCGGCATCCTCGGGCTTTACCACCTCGGCGATGACGTAGACGAGCACATCGGCGACCATCGCGTCGGCGTCCGGACCGGCGGGACCCGCCGGCGGCGTCACCACCGCGATGCCCGACGTACTCCCCGCCCGGGCCAGGGCACGCGCCACCGTGCCGCGGCCGACCCCGCGGCGCCCCCGGACGTCCACCCGCAGCGGCGCGGCGGTTCGCGCGGCGAGCGCCGTCAGGCGCGGTTCGGCCCGCCCGGCGGCGAATCGCGCCAGCTCGTCGGCGAAGATCGGGTGTCCCTGCCCCGTCATGTGCTGCCCTGCCCCCTCCCCGATCGGCCCGGGGATGCCGCGACCGGATGTAGGGTCGTGGTCGAGGCGCCGCCCATTTGCCGGGCGGCCGACGAGAGGTCCCGATCGGACCAACCGAATAGTGGCACTTGCGTAAGCGAAATGCGAGCCACCGTTCGACTGTTACCAGCTGAAGGCAACTATTGGGTATCAATCTGGACCACGGGCGGCTACATCGGACGGTCATGGGTAACGATGAACAAATGCATGCCGGATCCGGGATCAGCAGACGTCCCGGTTCGCCGGTGGAGCGCGGCCCCGGCGACGGCATGACCCCGGTACCGGACTCAGCCGAGCACCGCCACCAACAACACCGTCTGCCGTCCGCGAGCTTCCGGTCGCGACGCTCGGCCCTGTCCGCCCCCCAGCGCGAGACCTGGGAACGGCGCTGGCCGGGCCTGGGGCTGTCGGTGGGGCCGGACGGGCTGCCCGACGCCAAGCCCCTGGACCCTGTCGCCTGGTTCGGCCGCGAGGCGCCGGTGGTGCTCGAGATCGGCTGCGGCAGCGGTACCTCGACGTTGGCCATGGCCCGCGCGGAGCCCGGCGTCGACGTGATCGCGGTGGAGATCTACCGCCGCGGCCTGGCGCAGCTGCTGTGCGCGATCGACCGCGAACGCGTGGGCAACATCCGGCTGATCCGGGGTAACGCCGTCGAAGTGCTGCAACATCTGATCGCCCCGGCCTCATTGACCGGGGTGCGCATCTTCTTCCCCGACCCGTGGCCGAAGGCGCGCCACCACAAACGCCGGTTCCTGCAGCCGGCCACGGTAGGGCTGGTCGCCGATCGGCTGCTCCCCGGAGGTGTCCTCCACGCCGCGACCGACCACGCCGGCTACGCCGGGCACATCGCCGAGGTCGGCGCCGCCGAGCCCCGGCTGCGGCGTGCCGATCCGGGCAGCCGGCTGCCGATCTCGGTCGTCCGGCCGACCACCAAGTACGAGACCAAAGCCCACGAAGCGGGCAACGCCGTCACCGAATTCATCTGGCAGAGGCGATGATGATGAGCCTGGCAGAAGAGACCCCCGCAGCAGCTGAACCCGTGGCGCCGCCGGCGGTCCTGTCCGGCGATGCGCTTGAACGCTTCGCGCCGGGCGGCCGCGTCCTGCTGGTGTGGGACGCGCCCAATCTCGACATGGGCCTGGGCTCCATCCTCGGGCGCCGGCCGACGGCACCGGAACGGCCCCGCTTCGACGCCCTCGGCCGTTGGCTGCTGGCGCGTACGGCAGAGATCAGCGCCCGGCGTCCGGGCGTCGTGGTCGAGCCCGAGGCCACCGTCTTCACCAACATCGCCCCGGGCAGCGCCGAAGTGGTTCGACCGTGGGTGGACGCCTTGCGTAACGTGGGGTTCGCTGTCTTCGCGAAGCCGAAGGTCGACGAGGACAGCGACGTGGACCGCGACATGCTGGCCCACATCGAACAGCGGCGCCGCGAGGGGCTCGCCGGCCTCGTGGTGGCCTCCGCGGACGGGCAGGCCTTCCGTCAGCCGCTGGAAGACATCGCCCGCGCCGGGGCCGCCGTCCAAGTGATCGGATTTCGCGAACACGCGAGTTGGGCGCTGGCGTCGGATACCTTGGACTTCGTTGACCTGGAGGACATCGCCGGTGTGTTCCGGGAGCCGTTGCCGCGGATCGGTCTGGATTCGCTGCCCGACGAGGGAGCCTGGCTGCAGCCGTTCCGGCCGCTGTCCGCGCTGCTGTCCGCGCGTGTGTGAAACTGGAAAACCACTGCGTGGGTCGTTACTGATCCAGTGAGGAGCTTGCGTGTTCGCCTGGTGGGGTCGAACTGTGTACCGCTACCGGTACATCGTGATCGGAGTCACGGTGGCTCTTTGCCTGCTCGGCGGCGTGTTCGGGATGAGCCTGGGTAAACACGTTACCCAGAGCGGGTTCTACGACGAGGGCAGCCAGTCGGTGAAGGCCTCGGTGATCGGCGACAACGTCTACGGCCGCGACCGCACCGGCCACATCGTCGCCATCTTCAAGGCACCCAAGGGCAAGACCGTGAACGACCCGGCGTGGTCGAAGCAGATCACCGATCAGCTCAACCACTTCCAAAAAGACCATCCCAAACAGGTCATGGGGTGGGCCGGATACCTGCGGGCACCCGACACCACCAGTCCGGTGGTCAAGGGAATGGTCACCCCCAACAAGGAGTACACGTTCGTCACGATCCCGCTCAAAGGCGACGATGACGACACGATCCTGAACAACTACAAGAGCATCGCCCCGGACCTGCAGAAACTCGACGGCGGCACGGTCCAACTCGCCGGCCTCGAGCCGATAGCCAACGCGTTGACCGGCACCATCGCCACCGACCAGCGACGAATGGAAGTCTTGGCGCTGCCGCTGGTGGCGGTGGTGCTGTTCCTGGTGTTCGGCGGCGCGGTCGCCGCCTGCCTGCCGGTGATGGTCGGCGGCCTGAGCATCGCCGGCGCGCTGGGCATCCTGCGCATCGTCGCACTGTTCGGGCCGGTCCATTTCTTCGCCCAGCCGGTGGTCTCGCTGATCGGCCTGGGCATCGCCGTGGATTACGGCCTGTTCGTGGTGAGCCGGTTCCGGGAGGAGATCGCGGAGGGCTACGACACCGAGGCCGCGGTGCGGCGCACCGTCATGACGGCCGGTCGCACCGTCACCTTCTCGGCGGTGCTGATCGCCGCGTCGGGCGCCAGCCTGTTGCTGTTGCCGCAGGGCTTCGTGAAGTCGCTGACCTATGCGCTCATCGCGGCGGTGTCGCTTGCGGCGCTGCTGTCGATCACGCTGCTGCCCGCGTGCCTGGCGATCTTGGGCCGGCACGTCGACGCGCTCGGCGTGCGAACCCTGTTCCGGGTGCCGTTCCTGCGGAACTGGAAGGTCTCCCGCGCCTACCTCAATTGGCTCGCCGACCGGCTGCAGAAAACCAAGACCCGCGAGGAGGTCGAGGCCGGTTTCTGGGGCAAGCTGGTCAACTGGGTGATGAAGCGCCCGCTGATGTTCGCCATCCCGATCGTCGTCGGGATGATCCTGCTGGTCATCCCGCTGGCCAACCTGTCGTTCGGTGGCATGAGCGAGAAATACCTGCCCCCCAACAATGCGGTGCGCCTGGCGCAGGAGCACTTCGACAAGCTCTTCCCGGGCTACCGCACCACCCCGCTAACGCTGGTGATCCAGTCCAGCAACCACCAGCCCGTCACCGACACCCAGGTCGCCGCCGTCCGCAGCAAGGCGATGGAGATGAGCGGGTTCAGCGAGCAGGGCAACGACCCCGCCAACATGTGGCAGGAGCGCAGCTACGCGCCGGGCGCGTCCAAGGATCCGTCGGTGCGGGTCCTGCAGAACGGGTTGGTCAACTCCAATGACGCGGCCAAGAAGATCGGCGAGCTGCGCAGCATCGCGCCGCCCAGGGGGATCAGGATCTTGGTCGGCGGCACCCCGGCACTCGAGCAGGACTCGATTCACAGTCTGGTGGCGAAGGCTCCGCTGATGGTGGTCGTGCTGCTCACCACCACAATGCTGTTGATGTTCCTGGCGTTCGGGTCGTTCGTCCTGCCGATCAAGGCGGCGGTGATGAGCGCGCTGACGTTGGGCTCCACCATGGGCATCTTGACGTGGATCTTCGTTGACGGGCACTTCTCGAAGTGGCTCAATTTCACACCCACACCGCTGATGGTGGTGATCATCGCCCTCGTCGTCGCCGTCGGCTACGGATTGGCCACCGACTACGAGGTGTTCCTGGTGTCCCGGATGGTCGAGGCGCGAGAACAGGGCATGTCGACGCAGGAAGCCGTCCGGATCGGGACCGCGACCACCGGCCGGCTCATCACGGCCGCCGCGTTGGTGCTTGCCGTGGTCGCCGGCTCGTTCGTGTTCTCCGATCTGGTGATGATGAAATACCTCGCGTTCGGGCTGATGGCGGCGCTGCTGCTGGACGCGACGGTGGTCCGGATGTTCCTGGTGCCCTCGGTGATGAAATTGCTGGGCGACGACTGTTGGTGGGCGCCGCGTTGGGCGCGCCGCCTGCAGAACCGCATCGGGTTGGGCGAGATCGACCTGCCCGACGAGCGCAAGCGGCCCGCCCTCGCCGGGCGGCCGGCCCGCCCGCCCGTCTATGCGGCCAGCGTCGGGCGCGCGGCCCCGCGACCGCCGCACGACCCCACCCATCCGGGCGCGACCCATCCGGGCGCGCCGGAGTCCTCGCGGCCCGGCCCCGCCACCGACCCGCGTGGCCCGGGTTCGGGCCCGTCTGCCCCGGTCCGCCCGCAGCCGCCGGCGCCCGCCGGTCCTTCGTCGAGCGGTCAGACCCGCGCCATGCCGGTCGCGTCGAACCGTCACGGCGACCACACGGGCGAGTCCGCAGAGCCGTCCAGCGCCCGGCCAGCCCAACGCGGGGAGGGCGGCGAGTCCGAACCGGCGACCGAGAAGATGCAGGCCGGCGGCGCTGACCAGGACGCCGAGAAGGCCCCCCAGCGGCGCCGCGTCGGCGGGGCGCTCAGCGCCCAGGATCTGCTGCGCCGCGAGGGACGGCTGTAGCGCCTCAATCGGAATCGTTCGGGGGTTGATCCGGTTCGGCCTGCAAGCTGATCCCGGCTTCGTCGCCACCCGCCGCCCCGATCTCGGCGGCGGCCCGCGGGTTGGGTGCGAGCAGTACCCGCATCGCGTTGTTGAGGAACGCGACCGTCGGCACGGCCAGCAGGGCGCCGACGATCCCGGCCAGCACCCCGCCGGTGGAGATGGCCAGCACGACCGCGAGCGGGTGAATCGAGACCGCACGACCCATCACCAGCGGCTGCAGCAGATGCGCCTCGAGCTGGTTCACCGCGACGAGCAGCCCCAGCGTGATGAGCGCATAGAGCAGCCCCTTGGCCAACAGGGCGACCACGACGGCCAGGAAGCCGGCGATCACGGCACCGACCAGCGGGATGAAGGCGCCCAAAAACACCAGGGAGGCCAGCGGCAGCGCGAGCGGGATGCGCATGATCGCCAGGCCCGCGCCGACCCCGGCGGCGTCGGTCAGG